>CAVIVB010000068.1:0-7544 GCA_963645785.1 bacterium | reverse complement strand
CCGATGGACTATCGTCATTTTGTGCCAACGAATGATTGGACGGGTCGGATTGAAAGTGGATTTAGGAAGGTGGACGCGGCGGTGGCGTGGGGGCGGAAGTATGGGTTGCATGTGCAGCTTTGTTTGCATCGCGCGCCGGGGTTTACGATTTTAATGAGCAAGGATACGGATAAGAGGTTGCAATCTGACAAGGAGGCGCAGGAGGCGTTTTGGGGGTTGTGGCGTGATTTTGCGAAGCGGTACAAGGGGATTTCGAATGAGGAGCTTTCATTCAATTTGGTAAATGAGCCGGCGGGATTTACGGAGGAAGAATATATCCATGTTTTTGGTGAGGCGATACGTGTGATTAGGGCGGAAGATGCGACGCGGTTTGTGATGTTGGATGGGAATCATACGGCGTCGACGCCGGTGAGATATTTTTGTGAAGTGCCGCTGACGGGGCAGGCGTTTCGTGGGTATACGCCGCATGCGATTTCGCATTATGGGGCGTGGTATATCAAGGAGCAGCCGGAGGTGGAGCCGACGTGGCCGATGGCGAGTGAGATGGCCTCGCGGGGGAGTTGGATTTATGAGCAGCCGGGTGTGACGCTGAAGAAGTTTGAGGCGTTGAGGAAGGCGGGGTATCCAGTGATGATTGGGGAATTTGGGTGCTACAACAAGATTCGGCATGAGACGTGTTTGAAGTGGATGGAGGCGTGTTTGGAGATGTGGAAGCAGGAGGGGCTTGGTTGGGCGATTTGGAATTTGAGGGGTCCGTTTGGTTTTATGGATTCGGGGCGGGGGGATGTTGCGTATGAAGATTTTGAAGGGCACAAGTTGGATCGTAAGATGTTGAACTTGTTGCAGAAGTACATGAAGACAGAAAAGGAAAAAACAAAATGAAAAAGATGATTCTACAGATGGTTTTAGGCGCGGCAGTTCTGGGCGTGGCGGGGTGTGCGTCGTATCGGTGGACGAGCAATGTGCCGAAGGAGATGCGTACGGTATGCGTGCCGACGTTCCGCAATGAGACGGATGTGACGGAGTTGGGTGCTGTGGCGTCGCGGCAGATTTTGCGTGAATTCCAGAGAGAAGGCACATTCCGCGTGGCGCGTGTGGATGATGCGGCGTTGGAAATTCAAGGTGTATTGAAGACGGCTGGAGCGGAGTTTGTGGGCGGTGATCGCCGCACGGGAATGAGGTATGGCGTGCACAACTTGACGGTGAAGGCGGTGGTGTCGGTGATTGATCGGCGCAATGGGAAAGTGTTGGTGGACAACCGTGAATATACGGCAATGGGATCGTTCACGACGGGGCAGGATATCGCGACGCACAAGCGGGATGCATCGGGGCGCGTGGCGGAAGATTTGGCGACGAAGATTGTGGATGATGTCCTGAGAATAAAGTGGTAATTTCAAAACGATCTGAATAAAAACAACTTGCAAAGAAAGAAGGTACGAAATGAATGAAGTCCATGCAGTGATTGAACTCAAGATTACGCCACAGCGCGACAGTGGTTTTGGCAAGATTGCCGAGAAGGTTGCGAAGTTTGAACAAGTGGAGGCGTGCTTTTTGATGTCTGGAGGATATGACCTTTTGGTGTTTGTAAAGGGCGACAGTTTGCAGGATGTGGCGCATTTTGTGGCGTCGGATTTGTCGACGCTGGATGGAGTTTTATCGACGGCGACGCACTTTATGCTGAAGACATACAAGCAGAAGGGGATTCTTGATTTGGCGGATGGCGACGAGCGTTTAGCGGTGACGCCGTAACGGAAGGTGTTGAGAAAGGAGGACGAGCGATGGCAGTTGATATGGCGCAGAAGGCGCAGAACTTTACAAACCGCGGGCGGCAGGCACTCGAGGCAGGGCGATATGAGCTGGCGATGGACATGTTGATGGAGGCTGTTGTAGCGGCTCCGGATATTTTGGAGACGCGGCGGTTATTGCGCACGGCCCAGATTGCGAACTTTCGCCAGAATGGCAAGGCGGGGCTTGGCGCGAAGTTGGGCTACATGATGGCGCGGCAGAAAGTGTTGGGGCTTATTAAGAAGGGGAAGGGCGCGGAGGCGATGGCCGAAGCCGAGAAACTCCTTTGCCAAAATCCGCTGGATGCGGACAACATTGAAGTCGCGGTCAAGGCTGCGGAGGCGGCGGGCAAGGCGGATCACGCGGCCATTTCGATTGAGGCCGCGTATGAGTGTAGCAATAAGGACCCGAATTTGCTTGAGCGTGTCGCGACGTATTACACGATGGCAAAGAATTGGGACAAGGCGCGCGACGCGTATCAGAAGCTTTCTGAGATGAAGCCGGGCGATCAGCGCATTATGCAGCTTTTGAAGAATGCGGAAGCGCAGGCGACGATGAATGCGGGTTGGGAACAGACGGCTGGTAAGAAGGGCGGCTTCCAGAATCTGATTGCGAATAAGGAACAGGCCAAGCGCCTCGACCAAGCCAACAAGGCGGTCATCTCTGGCGATGATGCGGAAGCCTTGATCAATGAAAAGATCGCGCAGATTGAGAAGGAACCGAAGAACATGAACTTCCGCCGCGCTTTGGCTCGATTGTATGTCCAGAATAAGCGCTATGCCGAGGCGATTGAATGCTTGACTGCGGCCATTGAGGTGGCAGGCTCGATGGACCCTGAACTTGATCGCATGCTGTCGCAAACGCGCGTTCAATATTACGATCAGCAAATTGAGTTGCTCAAGGGCGAAGGCCGCGACGAAGAGGCGGAGCAAATGGAAGCGGAGAAGAATCAATTCGTATTTGATGATTTGGCCGCGCGCGTGGAGCGTTATCCGAACGATTTGCACTTGCGCTATGAATTGGGCTTGCAGTACTTCACGTATGGCTATTATGATGAAGCGCTTGAACATTTGCAGCTCGCGCAGAAGAGTCCGAAGGATCGCCTGTGGGCGCTCTACTATTTGGCGATGTGCTTCTTGATGAAGGGGCAGACCGATATGGCGGTGATGCAGCTTGAAACGGCGCGCGATCAACTTCCGACGATGGACGATCTCAAAAAGAAAGTTGTCTATCGTTTGGGGCTTTGCGCGGAAGAGGCAGGCGATCTTGAGAAGGCCTACAAGTGCTACAAGGATGTTTACTCCACCGATGTTGGCTTTGAGGATCTCTCGGAGCGCATGCTGGCAGTGAGCCAAGCCTTGCGTGAACAACAGCAGCAGGGCTAAGAAATGCCGCGGGGAAATCAAATCGCCAATCTTTGGATTGGCAGCCCCAAGGAGAGTCGAACTCCTCTACCAAGCATGAAAAGCTCGTGTCCTAGCCGATAGACGATGGGGCCGTATCAACGAGCGCATATTATACCATAATTTAGGGTCAGATTGCAAGAGGGAATTTCAAGAAAATGTCTAAACTGACGGAAAAGGAGGCTTTCGTTGCATTTAATCTCACTGACCAAGTGGGGGCTGTGACGGTTGAAAAGCTGATTTCGCAGTTTGGGAGCGTGATTTCGGCCTGGGAGAACTACCCGAACAAAGTGTCGCGATCGGGCGAGGAAGTGGACGTTGAAAAGGAAATGGCCCTTGCCGCGCGCTACAAAGTCCAGATTTTGACGCCGGTTGATGCGGCCTATCCGCCCATTTTGAAACGCCAACCAGGGCATCCGCTGGCTCTCTATGTGATGGGCGATGCCGCGGCACTTTCCAAGCCAGGCATCGCGCTTGTTGGCACCCGCCGTGCGACCACCTACGGTCTTGACCAAGCCTACAAGTTTGCCTACGACCTTGCCTCTGCTGGTTGGTCCATTGTCTCAGGCCTTGCCCTTGGAATTGACGCGCAATCGCACCGCGGCGCCCTTGCTGCCA
This sequence comes from bacterium, assembly GCA_963645785.1. Taxonomy (GTDB): domain Bacteria; phylum Verrucomicrobiota; class Kiritimatiellia; order RFP12; family UBA1067; genus UBA1067. Next base: position 3,738 of record CAVIVB010000068.1, on the reverse strand, counting down.
AAGGCACAACTGTCGGCATTCTTGGTTCGGCCCTCGACTGTTTTTACCCTGAACAAAACCGCGCGCTCGCACGCGAGATCGTCCAGAAAGGCGGCGCGGTTGTGAGCGAATTCCCATTTGGTCGTGCGCCAGACCAACAAACCTTTCCCCAACGCAATCACGTCGTCGCGGCACTTTCGAACGGCACGCTTGCGATTGAGTGCCCGGCCAAAAGCGGCACGCTTATTACATGCCGCCTCGCCGCGGAAATGGGGCGCACCGTCATGGCTGTTCCGGGCCGTGTGACCGATTTCATGAGCGCGGGGTGTTTCAATTTGATTCGCGATGGTGCCATTCTCGTCCGCGATGCAAACGATGTCATGCGTGCGCTTTCCGAACTTTTGCCGCGGGCGACTTGGACACAGAAGCCACAGGAAGCGCCCACCCAAACTGCCGCGGTCGTTTCACCTACGCCCGCTCCCACGCCCACGCCTGAAAAAGCGCAGCCTCTCCTTTCCCTTGAGGAATCCCTCATCATGCGCGAGCTCACGGCTGATGGCGTTTCAATGGATCACCTTGTTGAAAAGACTAACCTCGATGCGGCCAAGGTCGCTTCCCTTTGCATGGCCTTACGCCTCAAAGGTCGCGTTCGCTACTTGCCTGGCAATCGCATTGCCCTGCCTCGTGGCTTCTAATAAAGGAATTATTTATGTCTAACCCATCTCGTGCGTACATCTTCGATATGGATGGCACGCTCATTTGCAACACGCAATACCACGTCATCGCTTGGCAAGAGTTTGCTCGCCGCCACAACGGCACCATTACAGAAAAGCAAATCCTCGATTGGATGGGCGCCCCCGCGCGTTACTATTGCGAACAAATGTTCCCAGGCCTCACCACGGACGACTACCAAAAGATGACGCACGAAAAGGAAGTCCTCTATCGTGAGATCTATAAGCCCCATATGCGCCTCGCCGATGGCCTGCGCGAACTCTTCGACCGCGCTCATTCGGCCGGTATCCTCTGCGCCGTCGCAACAGGCGGCACCACGGGCAACGTCAATTTTATTCTCGATGGACTTGGCATTCGCGGCGATTTTGCCGCGGTCATCGATGCGGGAAATTACAAACGCGGCAAACCTGAACCCGATTGCTACCTCCAAGCCGCCGCGGCACTTCATGTTGCCCCCCAAGATTGTGTTGTCTTCGAAGATGCCATCGCCGGCATTCATTCGGCCCAAGCCGCCCACATGCGCGTCGTCGCCATTACCACAACCAACTCGCGCGAGACACTCGAGGCGGTCCATCCCAACCGCATCATCGATTCGTTCACGGAATTGAATTCGCTTCCCTAGCGTTGAAGGCGCTCAGCGAGGCTCGTACGCCGCTCACGCACCGTGTTCGTTTGAATGGCTTGATCCACCGCATACGGCACGCCCATCAAAAGCACGAGCTTTTTCCCGCGCGTGATGGCGGTGTAGAGCAAGTTCCGTTGAAGCATCACATAATGTTGCGTGTGTAAGATGACAATCACCGCCGGATATTCACTGCCTTGCGATTTGTGAATTGTCATCGCGTAGGCAAGCACCAACTCATCCAAATCCCCCGCGTCATACTTAATCGGAACACCATCAAAGGCGACAACCATGGAGCGCGCGCCCATATCCACCGACTTCACAAATCCAACGTCGCCATTATAGACGTCCTTATCATAATTGTTGCGCAGTTGCATCACGCGATCGCCCACACGAAACACAGTCCCGCCACGCGTAATCGCGGGCCCATCTGGATTAAGTTCCGCCTGAAGTCGTGCATTGAGATTCTCCGTCCCGAGTGCATTGCGCCGCATAGGCGTCAGGATCTGCACATCCTGCAAGGGGTCAAGCCCAAACTTCCGCGGAATGCGCGTCGTCATAAATTCAATCGCGCGCTGGACGCAGAGTTCAGGATCTTGAATCCGCATGAAGTAGAAGTCACTTTCGCCTTGCCGGATTTCAAGCGGCTCGCCCGCATTGACGTGGTGCGCATTGCGGACGATAAGGCCCGACGTATCTTGACGAAAAATCAAATCAAGCCGCGTCGCAGCTACAACGCCCGACCGAATGAAATCCCCCAGCACGCTGCCAGGCCCCACGCTTGGCAACTGGTCCGTATCGCCCACCCACACAACAACCGCCGTGTCCGGTAAGGCCGCAAACAAATCGGCCGCGAGCCTCACATCAATCATCGACGTCTCATCAAAGATAAAAACGTCGCCTTCCAATTGGTTCTCCGCGTCAAACGTAAAATGATTGGTGATGGGATTCCACTTGAGCAAGCGATGAATCGTTTGTGCCGCGGCGCCGACCGACTCTGTCATGCGCTTGGCCGCACGCCCCGTCGGCGCAGCCAAAATCACGTTCAACTTCATCAGCGAATAGATCTCAACCAAGGCGCGAATAATCGTTGTCTTGCCCACGCCTGGCCCACCTGTGATGATCGAGAACTTATTCGTGAGCGAACGCGCCAGCGCTTCATGTTGCTTGACGGCGAGCGTGAAGCCCGCATGCCCCTCCCACCACGCAATCGCTTTCTCCGCCTCAAACGCGCGAAACGGCCGCGGCGTATTGAGAATCGCCTTGACACGCGCGGCGCTTTGAATTTCCGCAAAAAAGAGCGCCCGCAAATAAATACGGCGCGGGGCATCTGCCGCGGTGGGATCAGGCTCGGCAATGACACGCTTTTCAATGATCTCCTTCTCAAGAGCCTCAGCCAAAATCTCAATCGGAATACCCGTCAGCTCATTGCCCTTCACGAGCAATTCATTCTCTTGCGTCCAACAATGCCCCGCCTCATCAGCTTCCGTTTCAAGCGTGTAGGAAATGGTCGCACGCGCGCGCAGCGGCGAATCTTTTGGTATGCCCACAGACAGCGCAATCCGATCTGCCGTCGCGAAACCAATCCCCCAGATGTCGCGGCACAATTTATATGGATCCGCCTTGACAATGGCAATCGCATCAGGCCCATAACGCCGCACAATCTTCGTCATCTTGGTAATGCTAATCCCATACGTCTGACCAAAAATCATGTTCTCGCGCATCGTCTCATTCGCGTGCCAGCTCTCTCGAATCTGCGCAATCTTCCGCGCCCCTAACTTCGGCACTTCGGAAAGACGCGCCGATTGATGAGAGAGAACATGGAGGGTTTGCTCGCCAAACGTCGCCACAATCCGATGCGCGAGAACCTTGCCAACGCCGCGAATGAGCCCCGACGCCAAATATCGCTCAATCCCAGCCAATGACTTCGGCGCAAGACACGTAATCGACGCCGCTTTGAATTGTTTGCCATGAACCTTATCAATAACCCATTGTCCTTCCGCACGAACGTCTTCGCCTTCCCATACCGCCTGCGCCTTCCCAACAATCGTGATCTCATTGAGACGCCGCAAGGCATACCCAGACGGTAATTCCACATGAAGAACCGTGTAGCCATTCTCTTCATTATGAAACACAACAGAACGAATCGTGCCCTCGACAATTTCTGCCGCGGACAACTCATTCCCCTCGGACGTCAAAATATCTGTGGTATCCTTTGCCATCGAATGGTGCATATTATACCATATTTTCGCCGAGACTTCAACCTCTCTAGCCCCATTCAGTGTTTTTAGCCATTTGAGTCCATTGGACGCTCTCCAATCTCTGGCATCCGCCGCGAAAAAAAAAGATTAAATACCCCCTTGACAGCGGAGGTCAAAATATGGTATAATATGCGCTCGTTGCGG
>CAVIVB010000067.1:0-7548 GCA_963645785.1 bacterium | reverse complement strand
GAGGTGGTGAGCTATGAGGCAGGTGGTTGATTTAGTTATTATCGCGGCATATTTGATTGGGACAACGCTGTTCGGTTGCTCGTTCTATTTTCGGAAGGGTCAGGGCGGGAAAAGTGCCGCGGAGGAGTTCACAAAAGGCGGCGGACGGTTGCCAGGATGGGCGCTCGCCCTTTCAATTTTTGCCGCGTATGTGAGTTCGATTTCGTTTTTGGCCTTGCCTGCGAAGGCGTATTTGGAATCGTGGAATGCGCTTGTGTTATCGTTTTCGATACCTGTGGCGGCGGGAATTGCCGCGGTGTGGTTTGTGCCATTTTATCGGAAGCAGACGAGCGCGAGCGCGTACACATTTTTGGAGGCGCGTTTTGGGGCGTGGGCGCGGCTGTATGCGAGCGGGTGTTTTTTGGTGATGCAGAGTGTGCGGAGCGGGATGATACTTTTTTTGTTGGCGCTTTTGTTGCACACGATGCTGGGTTTTTCGATTCCGGTGGTGATTTGTGTGGTGGGGCTTTCGACGTTGCTGTATTCGATGATGGGAGGGCTTGCGGCGGTGGTGTGGACGGATGCGGTGCAGGGGATTTTGCTGATTACGGGGGCGGTGGTGTGTTTGTGTGTGTTGATTTGGACGATGCCGAATGGGGTGTGCGCGGGGGTGGAGATGGCGTGGGAGGCGGGGAAGTTTTCGCTGGGCGATTTCACGCTTGGGGATTGGAGTCGTGAGACATTTTGGGTGACGTTTGCGTATGGCGTCTTTTTGAACTTGCAGAATTTTGGGATTGATCAGAGCTACACGCAACGGTACATTGCGGCGAAGACGGAGCGCGAGGCGGTGCGCTCGATGTTTTCTGGGGCGATGTTGTATGTGCCTGTGTCATTTATTTTTGTGGCGATTGGGACCTTGCTGTGGGCGTGGGTGGGAGGGCATGCGGGGTTGGTGCCGGCGGGGGTTTTGGCGCATTCTGACGCGGTTTTTCCGTGGTTTATTGTGAATGAATTGCCGATGGGGATTTCTGGGATATTGATCGCGGCGATACTTGCGGCGGCGATGTCGACGATTTCTGCGACGTTGAATTCGAGCGCGACGGTTTTATTGGAGGATTATTACAAGCGTTTTCGGCGGGGGCCCATTGGAGGGGAGAGGGAGATTCGGTTTTTACGCGGGGCGACGCTGGGGCTAGGGCTTTTCTCGGTCGGAGTAGCGCTGGCGGTGATGAACGTGACGAGCGTGCTGACGACGTGGTGGGGTTTGCAGAGCGTGCTCTCTGGCGGGATGCTTGGGCTGTTCCTGCTGGGGGCGTTTGCGAGGCGGACGCGCAAGGCGGCGGCGATTGTGGCGACGGCGGTGGGGATCGGCGCGGTGGCGTGGATCAGCCTGGGCGCGAAGGTTTTTCACGTCCCGCAGTTCCTGCACATCAATTTGGCGTTGGTGGTGGGGACGCTCGCCCTGGTGGCGACGGGTTTTGTACTGGGGGCGTTGGTGCCGAACAAGACGGCGGGAAAGGGCTGAAATGAAGATCAACAATTTAGAGACGTTGCTGGAGAAGATCCACCGCGGACAGGAGGTCTACGGGTGCTGCATCACGTTTGCGGACCCAACGGTGACGGAGGTCGCATGCGCGGCAGGATTCGATTTCGTGTGGATCGATGGGGAGCATGGTCAGATGGACCGCAATACGGCGATGATGCATTTGATGGCGGTGAAGGGGACGGGTGTGGCGTCGTTCTACCGAGTGCCGGCGTGCGATCATACGGAGATTAAGAGGATTATTGATTTTGCGCCGGCGGGGGTGATTGTGCCGATGGTGATGGATGCGAGCGATGCGGCGCGTGCGGTGTCGGCGTGTCGGTATCCGTGTGATGGGGGGGATCGTGGGTGTGGGTATCGGCGAGGTTGGGCGTATGGCGCGGCGGATACGGCCGAATATTTGGAGGCGTCGAAGCATGATCCACTTGTTATTTTACAGATTGAGCATATTCGCGCGGCAGAAAACATTGATGCGATTTTGGCGGTGAAGGGGATTGATGCGATTTTGATTGGGCCGTATGATTTTTCGATGTCGATGGGGAAGCCTGGGGCGTTTGAGGATGTGGAGGTTAGGGCGGCGTTGGACAAGGTTTGTGCCGCGGTGAAGGCGAAGGGGCTGATTTTGGGGACGTATGCGGAAAGCGATTTTGACGTGTGGCGAGAACGCGGTGTGCAGTTTTTCGGTGTCAAGAACGACACGAATGCGATGCTGGCGGGATTTGCCGCAGCAATTAAAAAAGCGAAAGGTAAGTAAAAAATAAAAAGAAACGAAGGAGAAGACAAATGACGATAAAGAAGATAGGTGCCGCATTGGCGGCGGTTTTATGTGGGAGCGCGGCGTTCGCGGTTGATCCCGAAGGCGTGCCCACATGGTTTGACGCGGTGAATGAGAAGTCCATTCAAAGTCCTGCGCCATTGTTGCCAGTTGTGGAGGCGCCCAAGCCACCAATTGTTGATGAGGAAGAGCGCGCGGAAATTACAATTGGTTCGGATGACATCATTGCAATGATGGGCGACTCGATTACGGCGGAAGGTAATAGCTGGTGGGGCGGGCGGCCGAACTATCCGTCGTTTGTGAAAGAGGGGCTCAAGTTGCTGGGCGTGCTGCCGAAGGGGTTTTATGGGCGTGGCATCAGTGGCAATCGTGTGGAGCACATGTATGCGCGGCTTGAGAACGATGTCTTCAAGGTGAAGGCCACAAAGATGACGCTTTTGGGTGGCACGAACCATGCGTGGCACGATAATAAGGGCGAGCTCTATGTGACGTTCACGAACAACTACCTGAAGACGCTTGATGCGTGTAAAGAAAAGAATGTAGAGGTAATTCCGGTTACAATCACGCAGATTCGCGGGGTGCCGAAGGAGCGCATTAAGAAGTATAATGACTTCATTCGTGCGACGGCAAAGGCGCGTGGACTTGATTGCATTGACCTAGAGAATGTGTTGGACGCTGAGACAAAGGATAAGGACACCTTTGATGGGACGCATCCGAATTTTGATGGACGTAAGAAAATTGCGTGGGCCATTTTGAAAGCGTTTGGTGTGCGCGATGAGCGTTATGCCGTCGTCAAGCAGCTGTGGGATTCGATGACACCGCGTCGTCCGGCGACTCAAGAGGAGCTGACGAAGCACCTTCCCGACGGACGCCGGGTGTATCCGCTGGACGTGCGCAAGACCTGCACCATGCCGCAACTCAATTTTGGGATTACGCTGGTGGTGGTGCCAGAGGAGTCGTATGCGCGGAATTTGGCGCGCGGCGGCTGGGCGGTTCGAATTTCGACGGGATGGAATTCGTTGCGGTCGGTCGAAATCAAGGATGGCAAGATTATTGCGATTACCGACCATACACATCCGAGTGAACCCAAGACGGCGACTCAGTGGACGATTGACCCGGCGGTGTATGACGCAAAATTGATGGCACGTGCCGCGGCAGGTTTGGATGGGACGGACGACCTTGGCTCGCCACTCTGGATTGATCTTACCAAGACGGACTATTCGCGCCATGCGTATGACAAGTTGCCGACGAATCGGGTGAGTGTGGTGAGTGCGGGCGGCTCGAAGTATCAGTCGCATCCGACGACGGCGTTGCTGGATGATGATAAGACAATGTTCTGCGTGTGGGACGATGGACACGTGGGCAAGGCGGGTGCCGCGGCAAAATCGACGGACGCTGGGCGCACCTGGACGCGTATTGACGACAAGATGCCGGCGAACTATTCGAAGTATCACGATGCGCCGGTCATCTATCGGTTGGTGGGACCCGATGGCAAGAGTCGTCTTTGGGTATTCTGTGGCTGGACCGAGGATCGCGAAAAGGACGAGAGCGCGATGCCGCGGATTGTGAGCGAGGATAATGGGGAGACGTGGCGTGAAGTGCCGCGGCTCGGGGCCAAGTTCCGTTGCGTGATTTCGTTCAATAGCATTGTTCAATTGAAGGATGGTTCGTATCTTGGGATTTATCACCGCAGTCCGAAGGCGTGTTTGGATGGACGGCCACTTGAATTGCTCGCGTCCGTCACGAAGGATGGTGGCTTTACGTGGTCGGATCCGGTTGTGATTGCGAAGGATGATCGATATGCGTTTTGCGAACCGTGCGTGTTCCGCGGCGATAATGATGAACTTTGCTGTCTCATTCGTGAGAATAACCGCACGGGGCGTAGCAAGATGATTTTTTCGAAGGATGAGGGTAAGACGTGGAGTGCGCCGCAAGATGCGCCGCTTGCGCTTTTGGGCGATCGTCATGCGGCGACGCGGCTGGCGGACGGGCGTATTTTTGTCGCGTTTCGCGATGTTAATGGTGGTTCGCCGACCTTTGCGTATCCGGTTGGCTGGATTGGACCTTATTCGTCCATCAAGGATGGCACGGGCAAAGGCGGCTACAAGATTAAGCTAGAAAGCAATATTCACAAGAGCATGTACGACTGTGGGTACCAGAGCGTGCATCAGCGTAAGAATGGAGAGATTATTGTGACGACATATACCGTCAGCGAATATGTGGCGGGGTCGAAACCGTCCATCGTCTCCGTGCGCTTTACGCCGGAGGAGGCGGACCGTATGATTGCTGCGCGCGTTGCGTCACTCAAGGATGATGCCCAGGCTTTGGAGGAGTTTAAGATGAATAAAAAGATAACCTATTTGGATCACATTGTTGCGCCGCTTGCCGATATGGAAAAGTATGAATACCTCCATCCGCGCCTGCGCCTTGCATTTGATTTCTTGCGCCAGACGGATTTGAAGAATCTTGCCGCGGGCGATTATATCATTGAGGAAGGCATGGGCGGCGGCACGCGTGCTTCAGTTCGCGCGATGGTTCAGAACATGAAACTCAAGCCCTACCAAGGCGAGACGCAACATGTCGAGGCACACAAGGCGTTTATCGACATCCAGGTTCCATTGACGGGACCAGAGACGTTTGGGCTGGCGACGCTCGATCCCAAAAACCTGCCAAAGAGCTGGAAGTTCAATCCGCGCGGCAATATGTGGGACGCGGCGGGCGATATCGGTTTTGCAGATGTGCCGTGTCGCAAGGTGACGGTCAAGCCGGGAGAATTTGCGCTCTTTATGCCGGTTGCGGGTGCTCATGCGCCGTGCTTCTCGGATGATGGCGAGCGTGAAATCAAGAAGGTTGTTATTAAGGTTCGTATGAATTAAACGGGAAAAGGTCGAAAGATGGTTCCGCGGTGTGGAAGTGCCGCGGGGCTCATCTTTGATCTTTGGAAAATACTACCACAATATTTTTTACTAAACTGTTATGAAGAAGAGAGAGATATTTATTGGGGGGCGTTGGAAGGGTGGGGTGATAATTTGTGCCGCGATTGGGTTGGTTGGGGGTGCGAGGGGTGTTCCTGAGTGGGAGGATCCGTTGGTGAATGGGGTGGGTCGGTTAGAGGCGCGTACATATTCTGTGCCGTTGGAGAAGGAGGAGGATGCGTTTTGTGATGCGGTGGAGGTGAGGAGTGGGTACATGCGGGTGTTGAATGGGGGGTGGCGTGTTGGGTGGGTTGGTGAGCCTGGGATGAGGGTGGAAGGTTTTTATCGTGAGGATTTTGATGAGAGTGGTTTTTATGGGATTGATGTGCCGAGTTGTTTGGAGTTGCGTGGGTTTGGGTCGTGTGGGTATGTAAATGTGAGGTATCCATTTGCGAATGCGGCGCCGAGGATATTGGATCGAGGGAGTGGTGGGGAAGATTACAATCCAGTGGCGATGTATCGGAGGGAGTTTGAGGTGCCTGAGGGGTGGTGGGGGCGAGAGATTATTTTGCGGTTTGATGGGGTGGGGTCGGCGTATTATGTGTGGGTGAATGGGGAGAGGGTTGGGTACAGTGAGGATTCGAAGTTGCCGAGTGAGTTTGACATTAGTGGGGTGGTGAAGAGGGGGCGGAATGTGTTGGCGGTGGAGGTGTATCGGTGGTGTGATGGGAGTTATTTGGAGGGTCAGGACATGATGAGGTATAGTGGGATCTTTCGGGATGTGACGATGTGGTCGCGTCCGGTGGGAGGGATTTGGGATTTTGTGGTGAGGACGCGGTTGAGTGAGGATTATGGGGAGGGGGAGATATGGGTGGAGGGGTGTGAGTATGATGAGTGCAAGTTGTATGATGGTGAGCGGCGTGTTGTGGCGGAGGTGGCGCGTGGGGGGCGTGCGCGTGTGAAGGGTGTGCATTTGTGGTCGGCGGAGAAGCCGTATTTATACACGTTGATTATACGCAAGGGTGAGGACATTCGGTGTCGGAAGGTTGGGTTTAAGGAGCAGAAGGTGGTGGGGAATCGTGTGTATGTGAATGGGCGAGCGATTAAGTTCAAGGGGGTGAATCGGCATGAGACGGATGCGGAGAATGGGCGGACGGTGACGTTGGAGGGGATGAAGAAGGACATCTTGATGATGAAGAAGTACAACTTCAACATGGTGCGGACGAGTCATTATCCGAATCATCATGCGTGGTATGATTTGTGTGATCAGTATGGGATGTATGTGGTGGCGGAGGCGAACATGGAGGGGCATGAGCCTGGGTATGGGTTGGAGGGGCTTGGGAAGAAGGCGATGTGGGCGCAGGCGATACGAGAGAGGAATGAGCGGCATGTGAAGTTTTATCGGAATCATCCGTCGATTACGATGTGGTCGATTGGGAATGAGACGGGGCATGGGGACGGGACGATTGCGGCGATGAAGGTGGTGAGGGAATTGGATGGGACGCGGCTTGTGCATTGGGAGAGGGGGAATCGAGATGCGGATGTGGATTCGTTGATGTATTGGGATTTGGCTGGTGTGGAGGCGTTGGGGAAGTTGGGGGATGAGCCGTATGGGTCGCGGACGTGGTGTGCGGAGTATGATTCGGGGTTTACGGCAGGGAAGCCGAAGTTCTTGGTTGAGTATGCGCATGCGATGGGGAATGCGTGTGGGGAGTTTGATGAGTATTGGAAGTTGTTTTACAAGTATGACGCGTGGATTGGTGGGTGTGTGTGGGAATGGGTGGAGCATGCGGTGTGGAAGGAGACGGGGCGCATTGATGCGGCGACGGGGAAGCCGGAGAGGTTTTTGGCGGTGGGAGGGGATTTTGATGAGGAGCCGAATGATGGGCCGTTTTGTGCGGATGGGATTGTGAATCCGCTGAGGGAAGTGTCGCCGAAGTTGATTGAGATTGGGCATGTGCAGAGGAATTTGGTGGTGAGGAAAGTGGGGGAGAAGTTGGAGTTGGAGAATCGATTTGGTTGGACGTGGGCGGATGAGTTTCGTGGGACGTGGACGCTTGTGAAGGATGGGCGAGAGATGGAGCGCGGCAGTTTTGAGGTGCCGCATTTGGCGCCGCTTTCGAAGTGCGAGATGGAGATGCCGCGGTTTCGGACGAAGGTGGAGGGCGAGGGGGAATGGTTTTTGAATTTGGCGTTTCGGCAGAAGGAGGCGACAGCGTGGGCGGAGGCGGGATGGGCCGTGGCGCGTGAGCAGATTGCGCTGAAGGGGGCGTGGGATTTTGACGGGGCTCGCGCCCCGAACCCCCTTTGTAGCGGCGCGACGGAGCGCGCCGCGG
>CAVIVB010000066.1:0-7551 GCA_963645785.1 bacterium | reverse complement strand
TTCGTATTCTTCTTGTTTGACTTTGCCCATATTGACGCCTCCGCTCTAAATAAGTCCAACACCTTACATCGTAAAAATGCTCACGCTAAAAAGTTGATGCGAATAGCAAATATCCAAAACGTCTATGAGCGCCTTGTGCGGCGAATCTTCCGTACAACGCAAAATAATCGGCGTCTTTTTGGAGGTCTTGGCGACCTCGCGCAAATTTGCATCCAGCTCCTTCAACTTCACCTCGCGCTGGTTATAGACAAACGCACCATTCGCAGTTCGCCCCTTGCCAATCGCAATCGTCACCGTCGTATCCGAAGACGAATCCGACTTGCCCGCACTCGGTGCCGGCCGATTCGCATTCAGCTTGGAGAATATATCCTCCTGCTTAATCGTCACGACGAAGAAAATAATCAATTCGAACACGACGTCAATCATCGGCGTCATATCGAGTGCAGGTGCATCTTGTGGTTTGCGTGCCATTTTATTTCCTCCTCTTGAGACGACTCAAACGCGGCCGCGCCGGATGCCCCGGCTTCGACGTCTTATCCTCGCCCACTGCCACGAACGAAATCTTCCAAATCCCATTCGCCGTACACGCGTTCATCACCTTCGCCACCGCCCAATGCGGGCACGCATAGTCGGCGCGAATCATCACCGGGAATTCCCCAATCTTATCGTATTTACGCTTCACTCGCCGCCCAACTTCTTCAGGCGTCAATTCAACATCGCCCATCGAAATGCGCGGCTTTCCTTTGCGAAGCCCAATATCAATCATCATGTGGGTCGGCGGCAATTCTTCCGGCGTCAGCGCAATCCCGTGCTGCCCGTCCTCAAGCTCAATCGTCTCATCCTTCTTCTGCGCCTCCGTCAGCGTCACAACGAAGAAGATGATCAGCTCGAACACGACGTCGATCATCGGCGTCATGTCCAATGCTGGAGCTTCCTGTGCTTTCCTTGCCATCGCTTAACTCTTCTTTACGCCTGCGGAACTTCCTCGGCCACGCCTTCCGCGCCTTCGTCCACCGACACATTACGAAGCCCGTTCAACAACTCCATCGTCATCGCCGTCATCCGCAAAATCAAACGGTTCGCCTTGTTACGCAAAATGTAGAACACCGTAATAGCCGGAATCGACGTACACAAACCAGCCGCCGTCGTCCACAACGCCTGACCAATCGAGTTAGCCAAAGCCGCCGCGTCACCCGCACCACCAGCCGCCAACGCCTGGAACGTCAAAATCATGCCTTGCACCGTACCAAGCAAGCCCAACGACGGACCCAAGTTACCGCACACCGCAATCCAGTTCAAACGCTGCTGTATCTTTTCCTGTTCCAAATCCGACGCCGCCGTCACTGCTTCCTGAATCGCTTCAAAGCCTTCTTCAATGTGCTGAAACGCCGCCGTCACAATCGCACTCATCGCCGACGGATTCTGGTCGCACGTCTGCATCGCCTTCACAACGTCGCCCTCCGCCATCGCCGCCTGCACACCATTAATCAAACGCGTCGGCATCAACTTCTCTGGCTTAATCAACACCGAGCAGTCAATCGCAAAGTAAATCGCAAAGCCAAAGTCCGCAAACAACGCCATCCACAACAAGAAACCAACGACGCCCGAACCAAACACAATCTCGTAGAACCCGCCACCAGACGAACTCGGCTTCGCCGCATTCGACTCGACTACATTCCCCTCCGCGTCAGTCAACTCCTGCGCGTAGGTCGTAAGTGCCGCGCTCGGCGCCACACAAGTCCCAACCAAGATGGCCGCAGCCATCAACGACTTCCTAAGTTTATGCATAATGTCTTATCTTCCTATTTGTAAATTAATTTTCTCTTCCGTCCGCGGCACTCTTTCGCCTCGTTCGGTCGATTGACTTAAATTATACCATATTTTAGGTGCAAATTGCAAGCACAAAATCTGAAAATCTTATAAAACCCCAGTAAATCCCCAAAAGAAGCACCATCATCTTCACAAGGGGAAAACCATATCAACCCTTCAGACCAACGCTCGCCATTTTCAAAAAGGAAACCGCGGCACTTCTGCCGCGGTCAAAAGTTCCCCTGGAAAACCTCATTTAGTCCGCCAAAGTCACCGCCGGCGCAAGCTTTTCAAAGTCCCCAATCGGAGACACAAAGCCGCTCGTCGCCTTCGCCAATTCGCCGCGAACCGTCGGGAAGCGCGTCGCCATCCAGAAGTCCAAAACGAGTTCCTTGTTCGACTCCGGCAACTTCGCCGCGAAGCGAATGAAAAGTGCCGCGACCACAACCGCAATCGCCGCGTCCACCAACTTGCGCGCATGCAAATCGTGATACGCCTTGCCATCCGGATGATTGTGAACAAACTCAACCGCCGCTTCCAATTCGCCGCGGAGTTTTTCAACTTCCGCAAACTTCGCCTTCAACGAATCAGTGAGTTCCACGCCCTCAAGAATATCGGCCACGACATCCTTCGTAAGCCCGCCCATAACGCCCGCAATCGCGGCAATCACTTGAAGCTGCGACGTGCCTTCGTAAATGGTCGTAATACGTGCATCGCGCAAGTAGCGTTCAACCGGATAGTCCTTCATATAGCCCGAACCACCCAGCACCGCAACCGCACCATTCGATACGCGCATCGACATCTCCGACGCATAGTACTTCGCCATCGGCGTCAGCATCTTGTTGAACGCCGCGTAATGTTTCATCCGCCCACGCACCGCCGGCGCTTCAGGCGTTCCCTTGAGCGCCTCAAACTTCCGCGTCAAACCATTTTCAAGGTCCACACACTTCGACGAATAATACGCCAACGCACGCGCCGCCTGCAGATCAACCGACATGTCGGAAATCAATTCCCTCAACGCCGGGAAGTTATCAATCGTCTGACCAAACTGCTTACGGCTCGCGGCATAATCACGCGCCGCCCGATACGCCGCTTCGCCAATGCCCGTCCCTTGCGCGGAAATCCCCACGCGCGCACCATTCATCAGCGCCATCACGTACGTAATCAAACCACGCTTGCGCTGACCAATCAACTTCGCCGGCGCATTGTTGAACACAAGCTCGCACGTCGGTGAACCATTGATGCCAAGCTTGTGCTCCAACCGCCGCACCTTCACTTGCGGACACTTCTCAACAAGCAAGCAACTCAACCCACGTCCATCCGAAAACTCCGGCTCCGTGCGCGCCAAAACCAGCAACACATCGCCGCAACCATTCGTGATAAAGCGCTTCACGCCATTCACAAACCAATTGCCATTCTCGTCTTGATACGCCATCGTCTTGACGCTCTGCAAATCACTACCCGCATCCGGCTCCGTCAAAACCATCGCGCCCGTGTATTCGCCCGAAACGAGCTTCGGAATGTATTGCTTCTTGATGTCCTCCGTCGCGAACATGTTGATCGTCTCGGCAATGCCCTGCAACCCAAACATATTCATCAGCGACGCATCCGCACGCGAAACAATATCATTCGCCGCGGTCAAAATCGTGCACGGCATATTGAGCCCGCCCAAGTAATACGGAATCGTCACGCCCAAAATCCCCGTCTGCCCATACAGCTTAATCGCAAGCGAAATCCCCGGCGTATACGTCACGGTCCCATCTTCATTCAAAATGTTCCCGACCTTATCCGTCTCCTCCGCCGTCTGCGCAATCCGATTGCCCGCCACATCACCGCACACCTCCAGCGCACGCTTGTAGTTATCAATCGCATCCGCCGCGTCCGTCGGCGCAAAATCATATTCCTTCGAATAACGGAACCCCTCTTCAAGAAGTTCTGCGACCTCGCTCAAATCAAGCGCGTCAATCGTCGCGGCAATATCCGCATTGTCTGTATAAAAGTTGCTCATCTTTATTGGGCCTTTCCTTTGATGGCCTTGATCAGTTTAGGAATGACGAGTGTCAAATCGCCAACAATACCATAATGCGCGACCTTGAAAATCGGCGCATCCTTATCGGTGTTGATCGCAATAATCTTCGCCGAATCTTGCATGCCCGCGAGGTGCTGCACCGCGCCCGAAATGCCGCAGCTAATGAACAGCGCCGGCCGCACCGTCACGCCCGTCTGCCCAATCTGCCGCTCGTGCTCGCAATACCCAAGGTCCACCGCCGCACGGCTGCCACCAACCGCACCGCCCAACGCATCCGCCAAGTCATACAGAAGCTTGAAATTCTCCTTCGACCCAACGCCCGCGCCGCCCGCGACAATAATCCGCGAACCCTTCAAATTCACGCTCGAATGCCGCCGCACAATCTCCAGCACCTCAACAGGAATCTCCACCCCAGCCAAGTGCGAATCATGCCGAACAATCTCGCCCGTACGCCCAACTTGCACCTCCAGCGGCTTCATCACGCCTTCGCGCACCGTCGCCATCTGCGGCCAATTCCGCGCATTCACAATCGTCGCAATGATGTTCCCACCAAACGCCGGCCGAATCTGCTGCAAGCAATTCGGAAACACTTCCTTCGTCTTCTTATCTTCGAAGTCCGCAATCTGCAAATCCGTGCAGTCCGCCGTCAGCCCACACCTCAGCGCACTCGCCACAGCTGGCGCCAAATCACGCCCCATGTGCGTCGCGCCAAAAATCACAATCTGCGGCGCACATTCCTTAATGAGCTCCACAAACGCATGCCGATAAGCTTTGCCGCGGAACACCTTCAATTGCGCATCCTCAATCAAATGCACCTTGTCCGCACCCGCCTCAAACAATTTTGCCGCGAGCCCTTCCACGCCATCGCCCATCAAAACTGCCGCGAGCTTCACGCCCAACTTGTCCGCAAGCTCACGCCCCTTCCCCAAGAGCTCCCGCGGCACATCGCTCAATACGCCGTCTTCCTGCTCGGCAAATACCCAAACTTCACCTTTTGTACGATCCATAATTTCCTCCTTACCCAATCGTGTGGTCCGCAATCAGTTCGCCCACAAGCGCACCAACGCCCGCATCATCCGCGGCATATTCCTTGTAATCGCCACCCGCCAACACAACGCTCACAATCTTGTTCACGCTCGTCGGCGACCCCGCAAAACCGCACCGCTCCGGAACGGCCCCAATGTCATCGCACGAAAGTTGGCCAATCGCCAAATCCCCTTCCATCGCGACTCCACCATTCTCAATCGCCGCCTTCGCCTTCTTGTACTTCATCACCCGCTTCACGTCAAACGGCCGCAGCTCGCCAAACTTCTCCGTCACCGTAAACAAAGCCGGCAACTTCACACGATCACGCTCAATGCCCGTGCCAATATCACGCGTCGCAATCGCATAGTCCCCATCAAGCTCCAACCCTTCCAAATACGTGATCGCCGCAAAATCCAGCTTCTCCGCTATCTGCGGACCCGTCTGCGCCGTGTCACCATCAATCGCCTGACGCCCACAAAACACCAAATCCGGATTGAACTTCTTCACCGCTTGCGACAAAATATAACTCGTCGCGAGCGTATCCGAACCCGCCGCCTTGCGGTCCGTCACAAGATACGCCGCGTCCGCGCCACACATCAACGCCTCACGCAAAATCGCGCACGCCGCCGGAAGCCCCATCGCAATCGCCGTCACCTTCGTGCCCGGATACATGTCCTTCACACGCAACGCCGCCTCAAGCGCATTGCGATCTTCCGGATTGAAAATAGCGGGAAGCGCGGCACGATTGATCGTACCGTCTGCCTTCATGGCCTCGCCCGTCACTTTCTTCGTGTCAGGCACCTGCTTGATGCAGACCACACAGTTATAACCGCCCTCGCGGCCAAGAGTATTTGTCTTCATGTCGTATATTATACCATATTTCGGCCCAACATGCAACCCCACCGCGGCACTTTCCTGTCTTAGTCCCAGCCTCCCGCGCCGCGGCAGTTTGACCACAGATCACACCGTTCTCTTGCGCTCAATTCCAAATCCCAGCGTAATTGCCCCCCAATTTCCCCATAACCTCGCTGATTTACGGCCATAATCTTGCTGATTTATGGCCGTAAATCCTTCCCTTGACCGCGGCACATTCCCTCGCCGTCCTCAGCGAATGCGAATCGAAAACGGATCTTTCTTCCCATCCTCAATCGCGCCACCCGCATCTACCGCGCCGGTCCCGTCCAACTCGCCCTCCGCCGAATTCATAAGCCCATCAACATGAAACGTGCGGTTCGTCTGCGAAAGGTCCGGTTCGACCGCGGGAAGAAATTGCACCTTCTGGGCGCGCGAAACCGAGCTCGTTTCCACGCCCTCCACAACCGCGGCACTTTTTCCTTCCGGATACCAACTCTCTGGCAACCATCCATTCGTCCACGCCGCATACGAGAACATCGACAAAAACACAAGCGCCATCGCGGCAATCGTCCGCGGCTTGCGCATTTCCTTGGCAAGCTTCATTTGCAACGTCTTGCGCGCATAATGAAGCCTCGCCTTGACCGTCCCCTCCGGAACCCGCAAAACCCTCGCCACATCCGCAATCGGCAAATCCACGAAGTAATGCAAAATCACCGCCTCGCGCAAATCCTTCGGCAACTTGTCCACCGCCTTGCGCAAATAATCCCCATCGCTATTCGCTAAAATCCCATCTTCGGTCGACGTATCAACCTCATTCATCGCCGCCTCAATATCCTCCGGCGCAAACGCAACCCCACTATTCGCCGCCTTCAAATCCAAATCATTCTTGTGCAGATTCCGCATAATCTGCCGCATCCAATCCCCAAGCCGCCCCTTCTCCTCGTCATACGAATCAATCCGCCGAATCGCGCGATCTAGCGTCCGCATCGTCAAATCTTCCGCATCCGCAGAATTCTCCCCACACAAATCCCTCGCCAGCGCATAAAGGTCAGCACGATACTCCGCGAAGAGCTTGAAAGCTCCGCGGTTGAGATCCTGCTTTATTTCCTCGACTACGCTCATAACCTCTATAAACCAATACAGGCGCAGACAGAAAAAGGTTGGAATTATTTTTTACTTTTTTCTTCCGCGGCACTTTTCCCCGCGCCCTAGAACTGCCACAAAGCCAAAATAACTGCCGCGACAACGCACAAAAAGCCCAGCATCTTCCGCCACGCCGGCACCTTCTCACCTTCCTCCGCGGCACTTTTCTTCGCCCCCAACGTCCTCTTCAACCCGCGCAAAACAAGCGGCAAACGCCCGCGCGGCGTGCAAATTGCCGCCGCGACGCACAAAAGCGCCACGACGGCAATGACCCTCAAAAGTTCGGTCAAGGTCGCTCCTTAGCCGTTCTTCTTTTCGAAGTCCTTCATGAACGCCACAAGCGCATCCACGCCTTCCATCGGGAACGCGTTATAAATGGACGCACGAATGCCGCCAACCGAACGATGCCCCTTCAGCGAGCTCAATCCCGCCGCCTTCGCATCCGCAATGAACTTCGCCTCCAGCGCCTCATCGTTGCCCTTGATGCGCCACGTGATGTTCATGTTCGAACGGAATTCCTTCTGCGCCGTCCCAGTCCAGAAATCAGACGAATCAATCACATCATAAATCTTCTTCGCCTTCTCCGCATTGAGCTTGAAGAGGTTCTCCTTGCCCATCTTCTTCACCCACTTCATCGTCTCGCCGAAGATGTAGATGCCCCAGGTCGGCGGCGTGTTGTAGAGCGAGTT
>CAVIVB010000065.1:0-7582 GCA_963645785.1 bacterium | reverse complement strand
TTTTTTGAAAACCACATGTGACTTTTTCCAAGAAACCCCCATTCGCACCCATAAATACCCCTTCGCCCACCCAAAGAAACCCCCTCATCCAACCATTTTCTCCCCCTCAAAAGTGCCGCGCGCCCCAATAAAATAAGCCCTCCGCGGCACTTTTGCCGCGGTCTTTTCGAACCACTATATCTCTTCTTTCGCATGGACAAAGGATAGTATAACATATTTCTCTATCCGTTGTCAATCCCCTCTTCCCAAATCCGCCGCGGAAAGTCGACACGTTCCCCGCCTGAGCGGGTGTGATTATTTGAGGTGGGCGGCTGCGTTTGCGATGGCGCGGCAGACGGCGCGCGAGGTAATCGTCGCGGCAGTAATTGCATCGATCGTGCCGCCGTCCTTTTTCACCTTGAGTGCGGTGCCATCTTTGCCAGCGAATTGATTCGCGAACTCGGGTGTATTGAGTTTCATGCCGAGGCCTGGTGTCTCAGCTGCGGAAAGCGTTTTATAGCAAACAAGCGTTTTCTTATCGGCTTGGAAGCCGACCATGAGGACGATGTCGCCACCATAGCCGCCCGAATCACTGCCGCGCACCGCGTAACCAAGGATTTCGCCCGCGGCATTTTTACCGATGAAGTAGTTCTCCGTTTGCTCGACTTGTGTGACGCCAGAGGGCATGACGGCTTTGGCGGCGTCGGTCGTTTTGGTGATCATCATTTGTGCGATGGCTTCTTTGGTGAGGCCATTGACGTAAGCGAGGACGGCCGCACAGACGGCGGAGATGATCGTGAGGCTCAAAATAAGGGAAAGTGATTTTTTCATGTGGAGGTCCTTTCTCACTTTTTAGATTTCGCCGTAGCCGCGCCGAAGGGTTTCGGCTGGGTCCAACGATTGATAAGCGGCGTGACCGCATTCATGACGAGAATGGCGAATGAGCAGCCTTCAGGGTAAGAACCATAGCGGCGAATGAGCATACAAAGGAGACCGCAACCAAAGCCGAAAATAATTTTGCCGCGGCACGTGGTCGGGGACGTCACGTAGTCCGTCGCCATAAAGCAAGCGCCAATCATGACGCCGCCTGTAAGGAGCTGGACGTGTGGGGTCGGCAGGCCCGCGATGAGCGAATAGAGGTAGACGGTCACAAGAAACGCGACGGGGATGTGCCAGGTGATGACGCGGCGGAAAAGCAAATACGCCGCGCCGAGCGCGAGGGCGATTGTGGAAACTTCGCCGATGCAGCCCGGCATGTTGCCGATGAGGAGGTCCCAGGTCGAAGGGATGTTCGTGGGGTCGCCCCAACGCAAGGCGACGAGCGGCGTCGCACACGTGACGGCGTCCACCGCGCATGCAGTGTGATCAATTGGCTTGAGCCAGGTCGTCATGGCGCCCGTGAAAGAGATGAGCATGAAGGCGCGCGCGGCAAGCGCGGGGTTGAATGGATTCATGCCCAGCCCGCCAAAGACTTGCTTCGCAATCGCGATCGCAAAAACAGAACCGACGACCGCCATCCAAAGTGGAATGCCGCTCGGCAAGTTGAGCGCGAGGAGGAGCCCCGTCACAACGGCCGACAAATCGCCAATCGTGTTTTCCCGTTTCATCGCGAGGCGGCACAACGCTTCCGTCACGAGGCACGTCGCAACGCACGTTAGGATCACCCAAACGGCGCGCAAGCCGAAGAACCAAATGCCCATCGCCGTCGTCGGCAAAAGCGCAATGATGACATCAAGCATAATGCGTGAGACGCTGGAGTGCGCATGCGTGTGCGGACTTGAAGAAAGAATGTAATGAGCGGATGTATCTTTTGGTTTCATGTCAGTCAATCCTTTTCGATTAGTTCTTCTTTTGTGCGGCCGCGGCGGCCTTTGCCTTTTCCGCGGCAATTCTTGCACGAATGGAATTCTTCGCGCGGCGGCAAAGTTGCGTGAGCGCACGATATGCGGGGCAACCAAAACTGCACGCGCCACATTCAATGCAACTCATCACATGCGCCGCCTCAGCCGATGGAATATCATCCGCTTCAACGGCCTTCGAAATTTCCGCCGGATTCAACTTCATCGGGCACGCCCGCACGCAACGCCCACAATTGATGCACGCCTGCGAACTATAGGCGAACACTTTCTTGTGCGAAAGAAGAAGCAAGCCCGACGTCGTCTTCGTCGTCGCAATTTCCAAAGTCGGCACCGCAAAGCCCATCATCGTTCCGCCCGAAATCACCTTCGCAGGCGCGGCACTTTCCCCGCCGCAAAACGCCACGAGGTCTGCATAGCGCGTGCCAATCGGCGCTTCCACATTCTTCGGCTCACGAATCGCATCGCCCGAAATCGTCGTCACGCGCGAAATGAGCGGCTGGCCTTTTTCCACCGCGTCCGCAATCGCCGCGACCGTCCCCACATTCTCCACGACGCATCCAACCGAAATCGGTAGCGCCCCTTCCGGCACAATGCGCCCGACCGTCGCGTAAATCTGATGCTTCTCCGAACCTTGCGGATAAAGGACTGGCAACACCACAATCTCAACGTTGCCCGTGATATCCGCAAACGCCTTTTCAAGCGCGGCAATTGCTTCCGGCTTATTTGCCTCGACCGCAATGCGCACCGCACATTCGCCCAGCACCTTGCGCATAATCTCGACGCCCAAACGAATACGATCCGCGCGCTCCAGCATCAAACGAAAGTCCGCCGTCAAATATGGTTCGCATTCCGCACCATTCACAATTAGATATTCACACCGATTGTTTGGCGGCGGATTGAGCTTGACCGCCGATGGAAAGCCCGCGCCGCCCATCCCGCAAATCCCCGCATCCGCAATGCGCGCCAAGAGCTCTTCCTTCGTCGCCTTCGTCCAATCAAGCGGCGGAAGCAAAACTGCCGCGGTCGCATCTTGGTCTGCATCTGGCGTCAAAATCACCGCCGGCACACGCGACCCCGCCGGCCCCAGCCGCGGCTCAATCGCCTTCACCGTCCCGCTCACCGGAGCATGCACCACGACCGAAATAAATCCGCCGCGCTCGCCAATCAATTGCCCCTTCGCAACATGGTCGCCCACCGCCACCAAACATTTCGCCGGCGCGCCTAAATGTTGCGACATCGAAACAACCAACTCCGCCGGCATCGGCAACTTTTCAATCGCCTTCCCGCGTGCGAGTTCCTTGTTATAATCGGGATGCACCCCACCCCGAAACTTGAATGCGCTCTTGACAGTCTTCATCTTTCCGCTCCTCCTTAGTGCCCCGTTTCAAAATGTGGATCTTCCGCCATGCACTTCGCCGGACACTTCGCCACAATCTGCGCGTCCGTCGGCGGATTCTCATAATTCACCTTCGCCAAAAATCCATTGAACGCAAAATGCCCCGCTTCCTTTCCGCCCGAATTCTTCTCGCACAAATGGCACCCCATGCACCCGACGCCGCACACCTTGCGCACATTCGGCCCCTTCTCCGGATTGTTGCACAAAACATGAATCGTCGCCTTCGCCGGCACCAACTCAATCAAGTGCCGCGGGCACACCGCCACGCACTTCCCGCACCCAATGCACAACCGCTTGTCCACCTTCGCAAGCCCATCCACAATCGAAATCGCCGTATTCGGGCACACATGCGCGCACGCCCCATACCCCAAACATCCATACACGCAACCCTTGTCGCCACCTGCCGTCGCCGCCGCCACCGCGCAATCTACAAGCCCATTATAATCGCCCACCCGCGACGTCTCACTCCGCGTCCCGCAACACTTCACAAGCGCCACCCGCTTCTCCGTCGCCGCCGCTTCCACGCCCAGAATCTTCGCAATCGCCGCGGCACATTCCGCGCCGCCCGCCGCACACGCCCCATTCGGCGCCGTCCCCGCCACAAGCGCATGCGCATACCCATCGCACCCCGCAAAACCGCACCCGCCACAATTCGCACCGGGCAATGCCGCAAGCACCATCCCAATCCGCGGATCCTCCTTCACGCTCAAATATTTATCCGCCACCGCCAACACCACCGCGGAAATCAATCCAATCCCCGCAATGCATACAACCGCCCAAATAATCGCACTCATCATCTCACACCTCCTTCATTAATACGGCAACTTCACCATGCCCGTAAAACCCATAAACGCGAGCGACAACAACCCGCCCGTCACCAGCGCAATCGCAATCCCACGAAAACACCGCGGCGGATCCGCATGCGCCAACTTCTCGCGAATCCCCGAAAATAGCACCAACGCAAAACCAAATCCAACCGCCGCGCTAAACGAAAAGAACACACTCTCAAAAAGCCCCGTTCCTTGCTTGCAGTTAATTTCCGCCACGCCGAGCACCGCGCAGTTCGTCGTAATGAGCGGCAAGAAAATCCCCAACGCCGCATGCAACGGCGGCAAAAACCTCTTCATCGCAATGTCAATAAATTGCACCAGCGCCGCAATCACCAAAATAAACGCTAGCGTGTGAATATACCCCAAACCATACGGCGCGAGCAGCCAATGGTCCAAACACCACGTCACCGCCGCCGCAATCGTCATCACAAATATCACCGCGCCCGACATCCCAAGCGCCGTGTCCATCTTCTTCGATACGCCCAAAAATGGACAGCACCCCAAAAACCGATTCAGCACAAAGTTGTTCACCAACACCGCGCCAATCAACAGCATCAAGTAGTAACTCATTTCCTATTCCTCCTTCTTTTCTTAGTCGAAATCTTTTTGTTTTTTATTCTGAAACAACATCCAACGAATCCCAATCAATCACACCTTCAAACACCCTCTTCACCGGACCCGTCAACGTCAATCCCGAAAACTCGCCCCCCGCCTCCTCACCATCCACCACCAGCTCATACCCCTGCGCCGTCTTCACCTGCACCGGAAACTCAAGCCCATAATCCTTCACACCAATAATCGCACTCGCCACCGCCCCCGTCCCACACGCGCCCGTCTCCGCCTCAACCCCGCGCTCATACGTCCGAATCATCACCTGGTTCGGCGCGCGATACACCACAAAATCCACATTCGTCCCCGCCGGCGCAAATTCACTCGACATCCGAATCGTATGCCCAACCCCCACCACATCCGTCTTCATCAACTTCCCCGTCTCCACCACCACAATCTTGTGCGGCACCCCCTCCACCACAAAATCCTCGCCCCAATCCTTCGGCGCAGGCATCGCAATCTTCACAAGCCCAGGCTCAACAATTTCTGCCGCAAGCGTCCCAGCCATCGTCTCAAATGTCATCTGGTCCGACCCCGCCGCACCAATCTCACGCGCAAACGCCGCCACACACCGCGCTCCATTCCCACACAACTCCGCCTCCGACCCGTCCGGATTGAAAAACCTCATCTTGAAATCTGTCGCGTCCGACTTCTGCACAAGAATCACCCCTTCGCAACCTATCCCACATCGCCGCGTCGCCATCGCCGCCACGCGCATATAATCATCCGCGGGAAACGTCCCATCACGATCATCAATCATGATGAAGTCATTCCCAGCGCCATGCATCTTGACAAACTTGATCAGTTTCATGTCCTATATTATACCATATTTCGGACCAAATTGCCACTACAATCCGCAACAAAATCCACCACCGTTGCTCATGTGCAGCAAATTTCATTCCTGCCTCAATCTGGGGGGGTCCACCCCGAAACCTTGGGAATAATCCTTTCCCCTTCTCCCCATCTTTCTCCTCGCTCTCGCCCTAGCCCACTTGTTCTGTGCCAAAAGCGCAAGCTTTTGGTCTATCTTCCAAACCCCAAAAGAAAGCGCGGCAAATTTTCCACAGAAAACTTTTACCCTAAACGGAGAAATGGGAAGCTTTTAATAAGCAAGATTAAAGCCTCCTCGCAAATCCACAAATGAAATCGAATTGAAAGAATGTCCTTTGAGCTCGCACCACTTTCTCACGAACTCAACAAGTAAATATTCTTGAACATGATTCCGCTCTCGCGTTTGCAATGGAAAATCTCGCGCACGAATTCCATTCATAGCCCAAGAATGAATATTGTGCTTCGCAAAGAGTGTACAGATTTTATTGGCTAGAATCATCATTCCCTGAATAGATTCCACTCCTTCCCTGTACACATACACCAATTTTCCATCTTGCGTGCGATAACATTTGAA
This sequence comes from bacterium, assembly GCA_963645785.1. GTDB lineage: Bacteria > Verrucomicrobiota > Kiritimatiellia > RFP12 > UBA1067 > UBA1067. The sequence goes on along the minus strand of CAVIVB010000065.1, from coordinate 1,504 downwards.
ATCACCATCATATTCAGAAGGCATTGGCATAAGCGTTTGAACAAAATTAGAAGTCGTTATTCGCAATGCCGTCAGTCCAAATGGAACAAAAATGGCGACGCCTTCAATTTGAGAAGACTTCACCGCATCAAAAATAGAACCATAGACATAATTGAAATTCGGCGCAACTTGATTAGTTTTCTTTGGCACCACTAGCCTTCGCGCACGTTCATGAAGATGTCCAAACAAGAAATGATTTCCTTGCTCAATAGGGAAATCACCTGTTTCAACACAATACTCAAACTCATAAATATAAGAATCTAAATAGCTCATAAGTCCTTTACATTACACCCTATTCTCGTGTGCGATACAATACCCCGCGGCAAAAATCTACCGCAGTTCTTTAGGAAAACAATTCAAGTTGATTACTTGCACTCTTAGAATCTGTTTCGCCCACGCGCCTTATTTCGTCGCGAGTATATCCCTTCTCCTCAAGCCACTCTTTTATGGCCTCACAATCTCCCGAAAAGAATTGACTCGTCAACAAATACTCTTCGCCCTTATGCCTGAGAATGATATCTTTATAATAACGTGGATGCGGTTTCCCATCCCACTTCATAAGAACAGAAACGGGGAAAGTATGAAACCTTCTTTTACTTTCTAAAGACAAAAAGAACTTGACTTCTTCGTCCGTAACTTTCCCCTTTTCAAAAAGCTCTGGAATGAATTCCCTTACTACACGACTAATCTTGAATTTACGATGAAAATTTCTAGGTGATGTCAGATTGCGTTTCTTTAACTTTTGCACAGGAGTTTTGATATACTTACGATTGATGCGAATTTTCAACCTAAGCCCCAATGCTTTAGAAATCTGTTCCAGAAAATGTTTTTTCCCTTCCGTGTTACAATGTAGGTTTACATACCACCCATTGGATAAATCCCTTACTTCACGTGAATATTTCTTAAGGCATTCTTTTTGCCGCGTAACAAAAGGCTCGCCACTAATCAAAATACCAACGCTTGCAACTTTTCTAGGGCCAATTATTTCCACGCATTTGATAAGTGTGTCAACCGCCTTCCGCTCACAAATGGCATCGCCATTAGGAAACTTTACAGAGAGCAAACCATTTGGATTTTTTGATGGCTTTGGTGAAATAAGGCAAGGCTTATCAAGATTAAATGCCTCAAGCTCATCTTGCAGAATTTTCCATTCTGTCTCAAGAGATCCAACCTTCTCAGAGAAGGCTTTTACTTTCTTTGAAAATTGGATTAACGATTCAGCCGTCTCTAGTTTGCTCGAAAGCATAGCCTTGCTACCTTCTTGCCCCATCTGGTCAGATACTTTTTGAATTTCTCCAGCCAACATCTCAAACGCAAGCGTAACCTCATTCTTAGTTTTCATTTCAGTTCCTTTCTATGGTACTTTCTCAACACGCCGCATATTATACCATATTCCCGCCCAACATTCAACCCCCCGCGGCAAAAATCTTCATTTTTCTCCCTGCCACCAAATCCGCCGCGCCCC
>CAVIVB010000064.1:2179-7600 GCA_963645785.1 bacterium | reverse complement strand
GTACAAGGGGACGAGCGCGATTGAGTTTTTGCGGGACATTGCGATTAATTTTCGTGTGCCGCAGATGTTGGCGAAGGAGTCGGTGAAGAAGCGTTTGGAGGCGAGCGAAGGGGCGTTGACGTTCACGGAGTTTTCGTATCAGATTTTGCAAGGAAATGACTTCTTGCATTTGTATGACACGTATGGGTGCCAGATGGAAGTGGGCGGTGCGGACCAGTGGGGGAACATTACGGCGGGGACGGATTTGGTGCATCGGATGCGTGGGAAGACGGCGTTTGGTTTGACGTTTCCGCTCTTGCTTGATTCGACGGGGAAGAAGTTTGGGAAGAGCGAGGGGAATGCGCTCTTTTTGAATGGCGAGATGACGAGCGTGTATGATTGGTATCAATATTTCTTGCGCGCGGCGGATGCGGATGTGATTCGTTATTTGAAGGTGTTTTCGATGAAGAGCTTGGAGGAGATTGCCGAGCTTGAGGCGGAGATGAAGGCGCATCCGGAGGCGCGGATTCCGCAGAAGGCGTTGGCGGAAGAACTGACGCGGTTGGTGCATGGTGAGGACGGTTTGCAGAAGGCGCTTGGGGCGACGCAGACGTTGTTTGGCGGGGATGTGAGCGGGAAAAGTGCCGCGGAGTTGGAGTCGATTTTCAAGGATGTGAAGTCGGCGGAGATGGGGAAGGACGAGGTTGTTGGGAAGGCTGTGTTTATGGTTGCGGCGGCGGCTGGGATGTTCAAGTCGAATGGTGAGGCGAGGAGGCTGGCGCAGCAGGGTGGGCTTTCGCTGAATGGTGCAAAGGTGGATGACAAGCGGGTTTTTGCCGCGGAAGATTTGGTGGATGGGCGCATCGCCATTTTGAAGCAGGGCAAGAAGAACAACTTCCTTTTGAAGGTGCGTAATTGAAGACGCTTGAGCGATACGTATTTGGTTCATTCCTGTCGAGTTTTGTACTCGCATTTTTGGTGCTGACGTTTGTGTTGACGGTCGGGCTGATGGTGCAGATTGTGGGGTACATACTCGACGGGGTGCCGATGTCGCTTGTGGCGGAATTTGCCGCGGTGAGTTTTCCTGAGACGTTGCAATGGACGATGCCGCTAGGGCTATTGGTGTCGAGCGTATTGGTGTTTTCGCGGATGAGTGCGGACAGTGAAGTTGCGGCGATGCGGGCGTGCGGGGTGAATTTGTTGAGCGTGATGAAGTGGCCGATTTTGTTTGGGCTTATGTGTACGCTCGTGGGGATTTTTGTGAACAATGAGATTGTGCCGCGAGGGCATGAGGTGCGGCGGACGTTGAAGAGTAAGGTGTCGGTTGGGACGGGGCTTGAGATTTTGGAGCCGGGGAGAGTGATAGATGATTTTCCGAAGGTGAAGATTTATTTTGGGTCGAAGGAAGGGAATTGGTTGCACGATTTGATTGTGATGGATTATTCGAATCCGGATGTGGACCGGATGATTACGGCGTCGAAGGCGCTTGTGACGAGTGAGGGGCGTGATGTGGCGCTTGATTTGTATCAGATGACGGTGGATCCATTGGACGCGACGCACCCGACGATGGCGAAGGCGAATCGGTTTCAGTATTTGGTGAAGGATGCATTGAGGCCGTCGCATTATTTTCGGCGTGACAAGGATTTGCGGTTTGGGGAGGCGATTGGGAAGATGAAGGAATTGAAGGGGAAGATTGCGGCGTGTGCGGCAGATGGGAGTAAGACGAAGGGGATGGAGAAGGAGTTGTTGACGAGGGATTTGGCGGGGTTGAAGACGGAGTTTATGAAGCGCATTGTGTTTGCGATGGCGTCGATTTGTTTTGTGTTGGTGGGGGTGCCGCTGGGGATTCGGGCGCAGCGGAAGGAGTCGACGATTGGGATGGCGATTTCGCTTGCGATTTCGATGGGGTATTATATGGTGGTGATTTTGGCGCTGAGTTTGGAGAACCATGCGAGTTGCCACCCCGAATTGATTATTTGGTTGCCGGTTGTGATTTGTTTGGCGATTGCTGGGCGGCTGGTGCCGAAGAATTTGTAAGAGGATAAAAAGAAGGAGTTAGTTAGATATGGCAAAGATTCATCAGACAGCGATTGTGGAAGATGGCGCGGTGTTGGGCGCGGATGTGGAAGTTGGGCCGTATGCGCACATTGGGCGCGATGTGAAGATTGGGGATGGGACGCGTGTGGGGCAGGGCGCGATTGTGGATGGGCATACGACGATTGGATCGGAGTGCCAGATTTTTCCGTATGCGCTGATTGGCATGAAGACGCAGGATTTGAAGTATAAGGAAGGGTCCGTGAGTTATGTGGAGATTGGGAATCGGACGGTGATTCGTGAATTTGCGACGGTGCATTTGGGGACGGCGGATGGCGAGAAGACGATCATTGGTGACGATTGTTTGTTTATGGCGTATTGCCACGCGGCGCACGGGGTTATTTTGGGGAATCACGTGATTTGTTCGAACACGGTGCAGTTGGCGGGCGATGTGCATTTGCAGGATTATGTGATTGTGGGCGGGTGCGCGGCGTCGCATCAGTTCTGCACGGTTGGTCGGCATGCGATGGTGGGTGGGATGTGCAAGATTCGGCAAGATGTGCCGCCGTATATGCTGTGCGATATGGTTGAGGGGTCGATGAAGGCGATTGGACCGAATGTGGTGGGATTGACGCGGCGTGGTTTTAAGAAGGAAGTGATTCAGGCGTTGAAGGAGGCGTTTCGGTTTTTGTATCGTGATGGGCTCAATCGGACGCAGGCGTTGGAGCGCGTCGAAAATGACGTGGAGCAGTTTGACGAGATCAAAGAACTTGTCGCGTTTTATCGGAACTCGACGCGTGGTGTGTGCTAATGAACACGTTTGGATTTTGTGGTGCGACGCTTGATTCGCGGTTGGTGAAGCCGGGGATGTTGTATGTGGCGCTGAAGGGCGAGCATGCAGATGGGAATGATTTTATTGATGCGGCGAAACAGGCGGGCGCGGCGAAAGTGATTGGTGGGGAAAAGGCGCTGGAAGAATTTCAAGCGCTCGCGCATGAGTATCGCAAGACGCTGAAGGCGAAGGTGATTGGCATTACGGGGTCGGCCGGGAAGACGACGACGAAGGAATTGGTGAAGGCGTTTTTGTCGCGCGTGGGGAAGGTGCATGCGACGAGTGGGAATTTCAACAATCATTTGGGATTGCCGCTGACGATTTTGAATTGTCCAGAAGATGCGGATTTTCTTGTTGTGGAGATGGGAACGAATCATCCAGGCGAGATTCAGCGCTTGTGTGAAATTGCGGAACCTGACGTGGGACTCATTACAAACATTGGGACGGCGCATTTGGAATTCTTTGGCGATCAAGATGGAATTGCCGCGGAGAAGGGGACGTTGTTTCAATGGGCAAAAGAGTTTGCGGTTGTGTCGAAGGAGAATGTGCGGCTGGAGAAGTTGCGGGGATTGGCGAAGGGCGAGTTGATTGAGGTTGAGCCGAATCAGGCGTGGATGGCCGCGGCACTTTCGGGTGTGTTGCCAGGGGCGCACAATGTGTCGAATGCGTGCTTGGCGTTTGCGGTGGCGGAACATTTTGGCGCGACGAAAGAAGATGCAATTGCCGCGCTTGCGGACTTTCAATTGCCAGGTGCACGTTGGCGCAAGACGGAACGGGCGGGTGTTCTTTTTATTGATGATAGCTACAATGCGAATCCTGATTCAATGATTGCGGCGCTCGATGCGTTTGTTCAAATTCCGTGTACGGGCAAGCATGTGGCGGTGTTGGGGGACATGTTTGAGCTGGGGGCGGAAAGCGCCGCCTTGCATAAAAAAGTTTTTGACCATGCGATGGGATTGAAGATTCCACTTGTCATTGGCGTGGGCGAAGAATCGTCGCATTGTTTGTGCCATTTGGTGTATCCGACGCTTGATAAATTGATGAAGAAATTCCGGTTAGATGTATCCGCGGGGGATATCGTTCTTCTCAAGGCGTCGCATGCGATGGGACTTTCTAAACTGATTGATTGCCTGTGAAAATACTTGTTCTGAATGGTCCGAATTTGAACTTGTTAGGCGTGCGGGAGCCCGCCCTTTATGGTGCGCGCACGTATGCTGACTTGGAGCGCTTCATCGCGCAGACCGCGGCAGATTTGGGCGCGGAAGTTGAGATGCGGCAGACGAATCATGAAGGCACGCTGGTTGATTGGATTCAAGAAGCGCGCGGCAGATTTGATGCGATTGTGTTGAATGCAGCGGCTTATACGCATACATCGGTTGCGATTCTGGATGCGCTCAAGGCGGTTCGGATTCCGACGGTGGAAGTTCATTTGACGGAGCCGAAGGAGCGAGAAGAATTCCGCCGCGTCTCGTATGTGGGGATGGTGGCGGAGTGCACGTGTTCGGGGCGTGGATTTGATTCGTATGCAGATGCGATGAAGTATCTTGTTCACAAAGAGAAGGAGGCAAAGTAAGATGCCACTCTATGTGTATGAAGCGAAGGATTCAAAGAAGAGTTGTGCGAAGTGCCGCGGCGGATTTGAAGTGACACAAAGTTTGAGCGAGCCGCATTTGACAAAGTGTCCAGAATGTGGTGCGGAAATCTATCGCGTGATTCAAGCGCCAGGGCTGACCCATTCCAAGACGGACTTGCATTATCGTGCAAAGCGTGCGGGATTCAAGTGCCTCAAGCGCGTTTCCAAAGGCGAATACGAAAAGATGTATTAGCATGACGGTGTGGATTGAAAATCCTTTCGACAATTTGCCGCGGGAAGGTTCACGGCCCTTGCGGTATTGGCTGATGGCACGTGCGTTTGTGGCGGCGGGCCATCGCGTCCTTTATTGGTCAAGTGATTTTTCCCACACCACCAAGCAGTCGAGAAAAGTGCCGCGGAGCTTTACGGATGAAGGGATTGAGGTCCATTTGATTCCAACGCCGCCTTACAAGAAGAATGTGAGCTTGGCACGGATTCGTTCGCATCGTGCGTATGCAAGAGCGTGGAAACGTGCGGCGCAAAATGAAACAAGCAAGCCTGATGTTTTGATTGTTTCGGCGCCGCCTCTTTCGACGGGGCCTGTTGCGATGGAGCTTGCGCGGCAGTTTTCTGCAAAGCTTGTCGTTGATATTATGGATGCTTGGCCCGAGACGTTTGAGCGTGTTGTGCCGAAGTGGATGGCGCCATTTTTATTGGCTCGACCGCGGCAGATTTCAAAGGAACTTTATTCCGCGGCAGATTTGGTGACGGGGGTCGCTGAACGTTATCGCACGTTGACGACAAATCGATTCCAACGTTTTTATCATGGCATTGAATTAGGGCCTGTAGCAGAAAGAGCGCCGAATAAAGTGCCGCGCCTTGTTTACATTGGGAATATGGGTTGCACCTATCGGCTTGAAACGATTCTCGAGGCGTTGGTGAAACTTTCCGATGTCACGCTGGACCTTGCTGGCAAGGGCGATCAAGAGGAGGCACTCAAGGA
>CAVIVB010000064.1:0-2169 GCA_963645785.1 bacterium | reverse complement strand
TCAAGGAAAAGTGCCGCGGTTTGGGATTGGATGGGCGCGTCAAATTTCATGGGCAATTGGCTCAAGAAGAAATGAATGCGCTTTTGCGTTCGTGCGATATTGGGATTGTTCCGATGCAAGGGGAAAGTTGTGTGGGCGTGCCGTATAAGTTTGCGGATTATGCCGCGGCGGGGCTTGCGATTCTTTCGTCCTTGGAAGGGGAGTCGGCCGATTTGCTTTCGCGTTATCAGGCGGGGCTTTTGTATGAGGCGAATGATGCCGATTCGTTTGTGACGAAGGTGAAGGAACTTTTTCCTCAACTTGAAACGATGCGTGCGGGTGCGCGGCGTTTGGCCGAAAGTGAATTTGATGCGCGGCAGATTTATCGCGATTATGTGAATACGGTAGTAAACCTCTAAACATTTCAAAGGATTATGATTATGCTCAAATCTAAATTTCATTTGTGTGATCTCTTTGGGATTCCTATCTACATCAATCAGTCATTTATTTTTCTGTTGATTTTGTTTGTGATAGACTTTGGTTCGTTCACGACAGGGATGGGGATGGCCATTGCGCTTGCGGCGTCCGTCACGTTGCATGAATTGGGCCATTCCCTAACGGCGCGTGCATTTGGTTATCACACGAAGGATATTACGCTTTCGCTTTTGGGCGGATGCGCGTCACTTATTTCTTTGCCGAAGAAAGCGTGGCAAGAATTTTTGACGGCCTTGGCGGGGCCGTTCGTGAGTTTTCTGATTTCTGCCGCGATGTACTTGCCGTTGTATTTTGGGTTCGTTCATAATCGTTGGCTTTGCGAGATTATGATTTACACGTATTATATGAATTTGATGCTGGGCGCGTTCAATTTGCTCCCGGGCTTTCCAATGGACGGCGGGCGCATCTTTCGTTCGGTCATGCGCATTTTTACGACGCGAGCAAAGGCCACGTTTATCGCGATGTGGGTGGGGCGCGTCTTTGCGATTTTGCTCGCGTTGCGCGGTGTGTGGTCCATTTGGAATCATGGCGGGTGGGGCTTCATTTCGATTATGATTGCGTGGATGATATGGCAAGAAGGGTATCGTGAATACTTGCTCGCGCGCATGGAGGAAGACTTTCGCAATTGGACGCAAGACGATTTCAACGCGAGGGTGTCGCCCCCGCCCTACGATAAAGATTAACCAATCAAGGAGGAATCAAAAATGGACATGATTGAAACGCTCAAATCGGCTGGGATTATTCCAGTCATTGTGATTGAAAAGGAAGAACAGGCCGTGCCGCTTGCACGGGCGCTTGTTGAAGGTGGGCTGAACGTCCTTGAAGTGACATTCCGCACACAAGCGGCGGCGGGTGCGATTGCCGCGATTCGCCGCGAAGTGCCCGAAGCGATCGTCGGCGCTGGCACGCTTCTCACGTTGGAACAACTTCACGCGGCGAAGAAAGCGGGCGCGGTTTTTGGTGTGGCACCGGGCTTTGACCCAGTCATCATTGAAGAAGCGAAGTCAATGCTCTTTCCTTTCTGCCCGGGCATTGCGACGGCAAGTGAGCTCTCGCAAGCCCTCACCGCTGGAATGAAGATGGTGAAGTTCTTCCCAGCCGAAGCGGCGGGCGGCGTCAAGATGATCAAGAATTTGCTCGGTGCATTCCGCTTCACAGGCGTCAAGTTCATGCCGACGGGTGGAGTCAATCTGACGAACGTTGCGGACTACTTGGCCGTCCCCGAAATTGTCGCGTGCGGCGGAACATGGATTGTTCCGAAGGATGCGCTGGCTGCGGGCGACTATGATAAGATTCGCACGCTTGCCGCCGATGCTTCCGCGCTTGTGAAAAAGCTTCGTGGGTGAGGCAGATGCGAGCGAGGGTGGTCTGACGCCTCGAGGGTGGGACTAAGGGTTTGAGAAACCCTTATCCCCCTCGACCCCTCTAATTCCATTTAGCGAAAGCACTGCGGCAGTTCTGCCGCGGTGCTTTCGCATACTGTGTGATTGTGCAGGTTGTGGGTAAATAATGTTCACTGAGCGCGGCAGATTTGGTGAGGGAAGGGGGAGGGTTTAGGGCGGTTAGGGGGTAACGTCAGGTGTTTCCAGGGATGAATTTAGGTTAAAGTACGGTACTTTTCTTAAAAAAGTACCGTACTTTTTCGGAAAAAGTACCGTACATTTTGCCAAAAAGTACCGTACTTTTGGCTAAATG
>CAVIVB010000063.1:0-7690 GCA_963645785.1 bacterium | reverse complement strand
CCTTCACACTGCCCGTCAACAACGTATTCAAATCCGGACTCACAATCGCCGGCGGCGCATCACGAATCGTCAACGTACAAGCATTCAAATCGTACTTGTTCTTAACCTCATCGCTCGTCCCATCCGCAAAAACAGGCGTAAACCGAATGCCCTTCTCCGATGTCGTATCATCACCGCCCACCGGATACACATAAAACGTCTTAATCTTCTCCGTCGAGCTAAACGTCAAACTCGTCACCTGCGGCGGCACCGTGAACTGCTCATTCTTCGTGTTCACGCCAATGTACTTCTTCGCAAACACATCCGCCGTCGCATCGTCCGTAATCTGCGCCTGAATGTCAATCGTCACCGACTCCCCAAACGCCTCCGACAACGTCACATACACCGGCACCGCCGCCTTCGTAATGTCGCGCGTCGCATTCGTCGTCGCCGTCACTTCCTCCATGTTGAGCCCTTCCCCATCAAACGAGAACGTCACCGACGGTGCAGGTGGCTCATCGCACGCCACAACTCGCGTCAAATAATCCTCAACAAGCGACCCATCATCCTTCCGATATTGGTAGTCCGGCGTCGCAGACAAAATCAACTTCGTCGTCTTCCCTCTCGTCACACCACGGAACGAAATCGGGTACGTCGTCACGCCCGTCACCAAATCAAACTCATACACCTTGCGCGTATCCGTCACCTTCCCGTCCGGCGGCAAATGCACTTCGCGCTCTGTCACGCCAGAACCCGTCATCACAACCACGTCTTCATCCTCAGCCCACACATACAACTTCACAGACGTCGTCGGCGCCGAATTCGTATCCGCCGTACCAATCGTCTCAATCGTCGGATGATACGTCGTCGACGTCGTCCCCTCATGCACCACGCGCCAATAACCTTCCTCCTCCGCATCCATCTTATCATCAAAGTCAATCGACTTCACATAGAACGACGCCATCGACAAATCAATATCACGCACCGGCTGCTTGTTCTCCGGCCAGCCACATGTTCCCTTCGCATCCGCCCACGTGCTTTCCGTGCAGTACTTAAAGTCGCACACATAAACCGTCGTATTCTCGCCTTCCGTCACACGCGCCTGGAATTCCCAAAGCGAACTCGCCGGATCATGATTGCGCACGTTGTGAACAAAGTACCGCGAGTCACTCCCCACATCATCCACATACGGTATCTGCGGCTTCGTCGTCGTCGAATCCGACAACGCCAACTTCACCGGCAACGCAAAATCACCAGGCTCAACCTGGTATTCGCAAATCAAGTCCGTAAACGCCGCGCCAACACCCGTCTCCGAATGACGGCTCCACGACAAAACATCCGCATACCGCAGCTGCCCAGATACCACAACACCAATCTGCGGCATGCGCGATTTCGCCAACTCCTCACTTCCCTCGCCCACAAAGTAAGGCGCCCACGCGGCAGAATTCTCGCCCGCCACATAGTTCGGCGAAATCAACCGCACCATGAACCGGAACTTCTGCCCCGACTTCAACGCCGTATTGGCCGTCGTACTCCCTTCAATCGAATAAATATCGAAAATCCCTGAAACATGTTCCGTCACCGTTTCAGCAAACGTTGACAAGCTCGTCAAAGTCGCAACCGCACACGCGGCAAAGAACTTCTTCATAGTTAGTTTCCTCATTTTGAAATCTCCTTTTTCTGTTCCTTCATTTTTTGGCCGACAATCTTTGTCGACTTCTTCTGATTATCTTCAATGGCCGTGTTAACATCCACGACCTTCTTATAAAGACTCACCCATTCGGCGCTCTTCTCCAGCTCCGCCTTGATCGCGGCATCATCCGCCTTCGGCATCTTCGCCTTCATCTCTTCAACCATCGCCTCCATCTTCGTCACCAAACGATGGCGCAATCCAGCCAAATCAGTGCGCTCAGAAACCTGCTTCTCAAGCTTCCCACGGAACTCTAAATCGTCAAGCATATTTGCCGATGACGGCGTTTCGAGCCCTTCCGACCCCTCGCGCCGACACCCGCATAGACACAATACACCCACTACCGCGACGCCTAAAACGCGCGGAAAGAGATATAAACTAGCTCTTTTGCTCATTTATCTACAACTCTACTTTGTTCTTTGTCTATCTTTTTTATCTTCAACCCTACAATTATACCATATTTCACCCTCTGATTGCAAGTGTTATTTACAAAAAGTTTACAACTTGTCTACAACTCATCAACATCATTTTCAACCCTTTTCCGCCCAAAAGTGCCGCGCTCAAAACAGCCAAACCTCATCAAACCCCAGTAAATACGGCCTCCGCGGCACTTTCCCCCATCCACAACCCGAATAAAACAAGCCCCCAAACCCGCCCAAAATATTTTTTCCCTTCCCACACGAACAGCCCTCTTTTCGAGCCCTCCCACATGCATTCGCCAAAATCCGCCGCGCCTATCCCCCCATCTCCTCTTGGCAATTTGGACTCTTTCGCCCCTTGTCAAGCATCCCCACACACAAATGACCATAACTCCACCGGGTTATGCCCATAACCTAGCTAACTTACGCGCGTAAATCCGCCGCGGTACGCGCGTAACTTCCCCGCCCTCCCGCGGCACTTCTAAAAAACCCCCCTTTCGTAACCACGAAACCCCCTTTTCGACCCCCCAAAAACCCCCTTTCCGTACCCCTAAAAAGGGGGTTTTTTAATCCCCTCCAACCCACTTCTTTCCTCAATAAAGCCACAAATCGCAAGAAATTCCCCATCAAACAAAGAAAACCGCGGCAAATCTGCCGCGGTCCCCGAACGTTCAATCAAACCCCTTCAATCATTTATAGATTGATTCAGGCTTGAGCTTCTCAATCGTAATTGGCGCAATACGCGAATCAATCGACCAACGATACCCAATCGTACCGCGTGGATACTTACTCCAACCACGCGTCCAAATCGCCGCGTTCTCATCTTGTGGATCCCACACTTCAATCAATGAGGTGAAATCATCCGCGAAGCTCGCCGAACGATTCGCCTTTGTTTCATCAGGCTGGAAGGTGAACCAACGAAGCGGCGCACGATAATCATCATCACCCGTTCCAAGACGCGTCCCCACAACCTTGAACGTAACCGAAGTCCAACTACCACCATCCGCACTCGTTTCACCTGGATTCAACCCACGCAAAATGTAAGGTGCACAAACTGTCGCGGCCGAATCAACTTCATTCGTCAGAATCATCGTCACCTTGACGCGAACATTTGTCACACATGGATCGATCTTCCGCTGGACGCTATCCAAATCAATATTGGCCATAAAGACGCCGCCCGTCTTGGTCGGATCCATGTCAAGCCAATACATACTCGTCAAGGTCAAGTTCGTTTCAAAGCTTCCATTGAGCTCGCGGAACTTACCAAGGCAAATCTCACCCGGGTTTTCAAAGTCCTCGCCCCAATAATTTTTGCCGCGCTCCAACCAATCCATCACGGCTGGCGTGTACGGATTCGAATCATCCAAACCGTAATCTTCGCGCAACTTTTTCATTGGCTGCGTCAACGCCACGACCGTCACATTATTCGATTGCCCCGCACCAATGTTGAAAACGAAGTTCCCCGTCTTCCCTGTATAATCTGCCGCGAGCACACCATTCGTCGTAATCGATTTAATTTCCCACCATTGGGCAACCTTGTAAAGAATGTTCGTCCCTTCTCCTCCGCGGCGCGTCATCGCCATCGCAGCCTGCGTCGAGTCCACAACGTCCGCGAACGTTTGCAAAATCTTTCCATTCTCATCCACCTGCACACGCACCACCATCAACGAACCATTCGGATACAGCACATACCCAATCGGAATGATCTGGCCTTTATTCACGCGCCCTGGCGTCTGCACAATGTTGCTCCAATCATTCGACGTCGCGCCAATCCCCGTCAAAACGCTCAAGGATTTATCACTCATGATGCCCATTGGCGGATTTTCTTCGTGCCCAATGTAAACAAACTTGCTCTCGCTCATGGACGCGCTCAGCGTCGCCAAATAATTTGTCGCGGAACGCTCTCTTTCATAACGCGTATTCTTATATGTGTTCGTGCCTTCAAGCACAATCTCTTCTTCCACAATGTTCGATGGACGAATCAAGCGAAGCGCAATCGGCCGCGTCGAAGCCAACACACCACTTCCGCCATCACCATACTTGCGCCAGGTTCCATCGACCGCACCAGGTGTCGAATCCCATGTATGTGCATCACGCGTCTCGGGGCTCTGCGCCGTCAAGAAGACATAATCGTTCGTCAAATAATCGCTCGTCGCCGTGTAAGACTTTGTGGATGGAACGTAGCCAACGCCCGTATCCGACGAACTAAATGTGAAGAGCCGATTCGTTTGATAGTTTTGATCGATGTATTCAACGCGCCAATTATCAAGTGCCTGGGCATACGGCGCGGCAATTTCAATGTACTGGTTCGTCTCAGCAAAATACGTATAACCCTTGCACCCATCCCACACATTCACTTCGTTGAACCACACACGCTTCGGTGCAATCGTATCAAGAATGGTATAGGCCGAGAACGAATCCCAACGCTTGTTGTAATCAATCGGCGCATACCAATCGGGCCGCACCCATTCACCCGACTTGAGCACGTTCGTTTGCTCGCTTCCGCTCAAATCACTAAAGACAACCGCCGCCGAATATTGAACCACTTGCGGGGCATCGTCCGATGCTTCCACAACAGCATTGGGCGAATTGAGCACACTGCCGCGGAAAATAAGGCTCTCGCCTTCCGCCAAAGAAAGCTCCGCGCACTTCGCATCAGATCTGCCGCGCCAATTTTCAAAGCCCCATGGCGATGTCCGATCATACCAATAGAAGAAGACACGCGGCTTCTTTGCCGTGAAATCAATCTCGTCTGGAAGCTGACGCTTTTCAATTTGCGCCTGCACGGTCCACGCTTCACCAATCAAAGGCTGCGCATCACACGTCAGAATGTTGGTACACACCTTATCATCGTCAAGCCCATCGCGGAATGGATACACATACACAAAGCCCATCGTCGGCCGCACCGCTTCGCAAACCATCACCTCATCAATCAAAACACGAACAGGCTCCGATCCCTTTGTCGGCTTCTTCCCCGGATGAAGCACGTCCTCAACGCCCGTCACCGCCAAACGAAACGCGCTATATTTCTCACTCTTCGATCGATATGAATATGTCGTATAAAGCGTATTCGAAACAATGAAGCGTTCCAATGCCACCCACTTCGTATCATCGCCTTCCGTCCCAACCGTCGCACCATACAATTGAATTTCCGCCAATTGCGAGGTTTCATCCTGGTCATACTTACGCGCCTTGAACGAAATTTCGCCCACGATGTTCGAAGTAAAGGTTGGCGTCTGAACAAACGGCATGTGTTGTTTGATGACCTCTTGATCATCTTCCGAAACATCGTCCACGGTCGAATTGTTGAGCGCCAAGGAAAGCCCCACATCTCCACCGTCATGCGCCACATCAGACAGATACGAACGCTGCCCACCATCGTAGTCATTCGAGAAATCAAGCGTACGCAAGTTCCAACCCCACCAGCTGGACAAATCAAGCGTCGGCTCATCACGCACAAGGACCTTCGTGATTTCAATCTCGCCGAATTTCGCGGGGTCTGTTTCATCCGCGACCGCCTTGACCATGTCAGGATCCAGCACAATTCGCACAAGGCCGATGACGCCGTGGAGGCCGAGGTAGACGCTCCACATGCCGCGCTTGCGCTCTTCATCTGTGCACTTCGAGAAATCAAGATTCGCCACGGTCGTCCACGAACTTTCGCTCAGGCTCTTTGTGACGTTTCGGATGTCCTGACTCTTGCGCAATCCATTCGTCGCAATCTGAACAAGCAGGTTCACATTGGGCTGGGCGTTGACATAGTTGACGGCGATCATGCCGAGGCCTTGCCCACGCTTCGTTCCATTCCAATTCTCGCCACCATCCATAAAGGGCGAACGAATTGAACTCGGCGTCCCTTCTTGCGTCCGCTTCGCAGAAAGTTTGACGCGGTTACCCGTCACAATGCCAGACGTAAACACAAAGTTCGATGGATACCCAGAGCTCGATTCACCAATCGCATAAACCGTCGTATTACCCTCACCAAAATTATCGCCGCGCCATTGCGTAAATGAAATGTCCGTCAATACAACATCCGTGCGAACAGAATCCGATGGACCCGCTGTCTTAATCTGAATTGAATGATCTTCAGTTTCATAGAACGGAATCGTGAAGGTCGTACCTGCCTTCCCTGCGCCACCAAAATCATCAACCGTCCGCGTCGCGACAGTTTTCCAATCGGTCTTGCCCTTCGTCGCAAATTGAATCTCAACATCTTGCAAAGGCACCTTCGCGACGATAGCATAATTGACCCCATTAGTTGTACCCATTCGGTTTTCATCAATGGCCCAGTTGTCATTATCGAAAATATCAGCCCTACAATCAGAAGATGTTCCCATGAAAGATGTATTGATATTTGCCCGATAGCAAGGCGCATTTGTCTGAAGTTTCGCAAGGTCCAACTCGCTAGTGGAATAATTAACAATAGCCGGATATTTTCTAGGATTGATAAACGCCGCTTCGCAATTCGCCGAGAGAACACCATACGAACCCGACTTGAGACGATTTTCGCTCGCATCCAAATAAGCAATGCACACCCACTTCCCTGCAGGGCTTTTCCCAACTCCAAGATCATCTTCTGTACCACTCGTTGTATATTGAACGCCCGCGACAACAAGCGTCTTATCTCCCTGCTCCTTCGCACCAATATAAAACCCAAGTGCCTTCCCCGAAAGGCTTGTCGTCGACGGAATCTTGAGATTTAGAGTAACATTTTTGCCATAACTCGTCCCATTGTCCACGCCATTCGTAACCGCGGCGACAAGTTCGCAGTCCACATAGCCACGCGAATTTTTCGCCCACCGATAAAGGCAAAATCTTTGCCGCGAAAGGTCAGCCCCTGTAAACGCTTTCTTATCCTTATCATACGCTCCGTCCAACTGTTCCCAGCGCGCTTCGTAACACCCTTCCTTTGCGCGATAAAAGGCAACAATCGACAAGCTCGCATCCCCCGAAAACGCACGATTCGACTCCGTGTCAAATGCCGCGCGCGTAAAGAAGGTATAGTCCGTCATCGTCTTCGGCGCTTCAGCTTCCGAATAACTAAAGTCATAAAAATCAATCGTTTGTGCCAAGCGCGCGGTGAATGACACGGAGCCAATGCCACGTGGTTCAACCGCAGGCGAAATCAATTGCAAGTAGCCCTTCCCGCAACCTTCCATCTGATAGGCAAGCCCTGCATACTTGAAATAATCGTCGTTGCGGCTCGGGCGATACCACTTCGCCACCCACATGCCAGGACCCGCCGTCCATCCGTTGGGCGATGTCGCACTCGTAAATGGTTCGTATGCGTAATGACCATCGACGTCGGATTGAGCCGTTACGTTCGCAAATGGCTCTTCCCAGACCTTATCAGTTTCAGGCGTGTCCGTCCATGTGCCAAACTCTTCGCGGTACTCTTTCATCTTGGGCGAAGTGCCGCTCTTCTTATCATTCTGGGTCGAGCTACCTGTGAATTGCCCATTCGTACTCACCGCATCGTTCCATGTCTTAAAGTTCTGATAGTCCGCATGTGTAATCGTCAACGTCTTCGTCTGATCATCTAGTTGCAACATCAAATATCCCGTCGAAGCATCACACGGCATGTGCGCCCACGAGGCCTCAG
>CAVIVB010000062.1:0-7708 GCA_963645785.1 bacterium | reverse complement strand
TGGGCTGAAGGGGTGGGGGAGCGCGGCAGATTTGGGGAGGAGAATGGGAAAGGGCTGGAGAAGGGGGATTGAAACTTTTTTCGAAATTTGAAAATTCCCTCTTGATTTTTCCACCCGAAATATGGTATAATACAACCATCCACCCGGGAATGGGTTCCGGGGAAGATAAGGAAGTTGCGCAGATGAACGTGGCAAAAGAGAAGTTGAAAATGAGGTCACACACGGCCATTTGGAACGTGTGGGAAGGGCTTCGCACGTTCGGTAATACCCCCCCCCCAATTGCTTTCAGACGCAGAAAAATAAGGCCTGGGCGCGATATCAGTGTATGCAAGTGAGCGGCTTCCGAATGTTCGGAGGTCGCTTCGCGGTTTTATTGAAAGGTTCGATTTACTCAACACTTTTTTCTCTAAAAAAGGAGGTCCAAAATGAAAACTAGGATGAACATGATGCGGGCTATCGCGGCGGTTTTTTCCGTGGCGATGATGCTTATTCCGTCGGGCGTAATGGCTGGGCGGCTGACGACTGCGGAGGTTAAAGCGCGGTATGATGCGATACATGTGAAGTATGGGGAGGATGTTCGAAAGTGTTCGGTTTCGGGTCATGAGGCGTCTGGGACGAGGAAGCATGAGACGATTTCGAGTCATCATTGTAAGTGTGCGGTGTGTCAAAAGAGGGATGCTTTTCGGAAGGCTGGGCGGTTGAGAGGGAGGGATGCGACGGGGCATGCGCGGCGGTTTTTGTACACGGGGGATGATGTCGGTTGGGATAATCCGTGGGTTGGGGCTGGTAAGGCGATACGGAAGGCGAAGGCGAATAAGAACAAGCCGATTTGGAAGGGTCCGATTGGGGTGGACGAGGTGGACCCGTATTTATTTGATTCGCCGCAGGTGTTCAATGGGTATTTGGCGATGGCGAATGAGACTGGAGCGGAGTACAAGGGGACGATCCAGGTGAGGTTTGAGGCGGTGGATTTGGACCGGAAGCAGGGGAGTGTGGCGTCGAAGGCGGTGGCGGTGATTGAGGTTGCAGGGCGGAAGAAGTTGACGCTTGAGGGGCGGCTTGAGGTGGATATGAGCGGCAATTTTGGGTCGGTTGTATTTATGTCGAAGAAGGGGATGTGTTTAGTGTTGGATATTACGAACGATCGGATGGATGGGGAATTAATTTGCAAGAATTGGGGGACGATGAAGGTCATGGAGAATTATACGATTATTGGTGCGCGGGATTTGTTTGAGTCGGCGGATGTGGGGGATCATATGAGGCTGGCGACGTATATAAAGAAGTGGGAGACGCCGATTGTGTTGGCGTGGAAGAGTGACCCGTATGCGGGGAAGGGAGCGAAGGGGGGCGCGGCAGTTTCGTCGCGGTATGCGGGGTGGAATGTGTATTCGGTGATGGTGGGTGCGAAGGGGAAGGTGAAGGTGCGTGGGCATAGTGTGGAAGGAGTGCGGAGCGAGCAGGTGGCGCAATTGATTGTGGCGGGCGATGGGACGTGTTATGTGCCGATTGTGGTGAATGAGAAGGGGACGGCGCATGCGTTCAATTTGGTGTTGCCTGAGGTGGGCGCGGCACATGTGTGGGGGCCTGGCGGGGTGCAGGTGGCGGTTGCGGGGCATGGGGCGATTGGGGAATCGATTGTGTTTTCGATTGATGAGGGGTATCCGTTGTGGAATCAGCTGGATGGCGGTTTTGCGTATACGGAGTATTTGCCGATGGGGCTGGAGATTTTCCACAATGGCGAGGGGGTGTGGGGGCATCCGGATTCGGGGAAGGTGATGTTGAACAAGTTGGGGCTGATTAATAAGAAGAAGTTGGGGGCGAATCCATCGGGATTGAGCGTGGCGTATCAAAAGGCGGATGGGACGTTCAAGGGGGCGTTCAAGGTGTATGTGAATAAGAATGGGTGGCCGAAGGCGGTGCCGGTGCAGGTGTATGGGGTGATGATGAATGGCGTTGGGTATGGGACGGCGACGGTGAAGGACGTGGGGAGCGTGCCCATTACGATTGCGGGGTAGGAGAGCGCGGCAGATTTTGTGGCGAGGGGGGGATTGAATGTGGGGCTGGAATATGGTATAATATAGGGGTTATGGCGAAAAAGGTATTATTTGCGGTGATGGTGGCGTTGATGGGTTGCGCGGCGTGGGCGGCGCGGCCCAAGTGGATGTGCTATTTGGATGTGTCGCCGCTTATGGGGGAGACGGAGACGAACAAGGGTGGATCGTCGCTTCGGATCAATTCATTCAATTCGGGGACGTCATCTTCGAAGACGATCAAGCGGAATATGCGGTGGCGTGCGGATGTGCGCGTCATGGGGAAGGGGCGGCCGAAGGAGGCGGAGTTGAGGGTGTTTTATATTGCGTATCAGGGGGATGATGGGATGAAGCCGTACATTATTAAGAAGGAAAAGAAGGCGTTGAAGTTGGCGGAGGAGGGGAAGGATTCGGTGGAGTTGACATCGCCGACGACGCGGTTGACGAAGAGTCGGACCAGGTCGTCAAGTGGGTCGTCGAGTCGGGGTTTTCGGAGTACGAAGACGACGACGCGAGGGGAACGGATTGGGGGTTGCGTGATGCAGCTTGTGGTGGAGGGGAAGGTGAATCGCGTGTGGGTATCGAACCCGGCGTGGGAGAAGGTGGCGTGGGAAGATCCGTTCACGGAGGAGACATTGAAGAAGAAGCCGCATAATTCATTGAACTGAAAGTGCTTGATTTGGGCGGTAAAATATGGTATGATATAGGGCGATAGGAGAAATAGAGACTATGAAAAGAGGCTTGAAGACGATTGTGTTATGTGCGTGCGTGGCGTGGATGGGCGCGGCGGACGGGGCGCGGCATACCCTTGATTTACGGGGCGCGGGCGATGGGACGCGTGTGGGGAAGGTGCGCTTGATGCAGGCGGTGCAGGTGGAAGAGGGGGTGCTCAGGCGGGTGAGTTTGGAGGCGGGGCGGACGGCGATCGAGGGGCTTGAAGTGGGGGATGAATTGGAATTGGCATTATTTGATGATGTCACGCTTGAGTTGGCGCTTGTTGAGGAGACGCCGTCGCCTTTAGGTGGGAAGAGTTTTTTGGCGCGCGTGGGGGGATATGAGGGCGTTGTGAATGCGGTTGTGCATCAGACGGGGGATGGTTTGCAGGTGGATGTGCAATCGTACAAGACGGGGAAGGTGTATACGATTTATTCAACGGCGGGGGGCGTGAAGGTGAGTGAGCTTGTTTCTGGAGGTGTGCAGTGTTGTGAGGAGTTGAAGGTGCCGGGGGGCGTGGCAAATGTGCCGCGGGTGATGGACGAGGTGAAGGTTTTGACGGGCGGCGGCGGGACGAGTGAGATGGAAAGTGCGAGCGGCGAGACGTATGTGGATATTTTGATTGTGTATGATCGGCTGGGGGCTGAGTGGGCTGAGTTGAATGGGGGCGCGACGAATTTTGCGGAGGTGAGTGTTCAGAAGATGAATACGGCGATTGCGAATACGGGGCTCGATAAGAAGTTTCGTTTTCGGTTGGCGGGCGTGAAGATGGTGGATGGCGAGGGGTATAAGGATGAGGGCGCATCGTTCAATAAGATTTTGAATGCGATTGTGCGGGATCAAGAGTGGAATGGATATGCGTGGGGGAATGTGCAGATGATGCGCGAGGCAGTGGGGGCGGATATTGTGTGTCTATTGACGGATACGGGCAGCTACTATGGGACGACGGGTTCGGGGTTTTCGTATACGCAAGAAGGCGCGGAAGATTTTTCGCAATTCGCGTATTGTTGTTGTTCGATTCGTGCGGTGGCGCAGGGGCATACGATGACGCATGAGGTGGGGCATAATATGGGCGCGGGGCATTCGGATAAGATGGCGAATGTGGCGAATCGCGGTCCGCAATATTATGAATATTCATCGGGGTATTATTTTTATAGTGATGATGTGGGGTATTACACGATTATGGCGTACAACAGTGATGGGTATGGCAACACGTACTATTCGGTGCCGTATTTTTCGTCGCCGGATTATATGTATGATGGCGTGGCGGTTGGGGATGCGACGCATGATAACACGCGGACATTGGCGAATAATTTTGCCGCGGTTGCGGCCTTTCGTGCGTCCAAGCAAGAGGGGGATGAGAGGAAGGGCGAGCCTGTGATTGAACCGTTGCCAGCGTTGACGTTTGATGTGGCGACGGTGTATAACGGTGTGTTGAGGAGGGGGGCGACGTGTGCGGGCACGATTCAGGTGAAGGCGGCGAAGGCGAATTCGCGCACGGGGATTTCGAAGTTGACGGTTTATGTGACGCTTACGGGGCAGAAGAAAAGGACGATCCGCGGCGAATTTGAGAATGGCGTGGCGGAGTTTGCGAGCGGGAGTGGATTGGAGTTGGAGCTGACCGAGAGTGGGATGAGTGGCATGTATGGGGAGGCTGTGATTTCGGGCGCGAAGGATATTTTCTCATCGAAGGACAAGGCGGACAAGGAGCAGGCGGCGAAGGTGCTTGCGGCGTTGCAGGGGCGGGGCGCGGTCGTTGTCGCGTGGCAGAAGTATTTTTCGCTCGAGGGATGGAATTATTTGAGTGTGACGGTGGGGACGAAGGGGAAGGTCAAGGCCGCGGGGATGCTTGCGGATGGTACGAAGTTGAGTGCGACGACGACGCTTTTGGCTGATGGTTCGGCGTGCGCGGTGCCGATTGTTTTGGCGAAGCAAGATATGGCATTTTATGTGACGATGGATGCCGCGGATTGGGAGGCGCTGAGCGTGGAAGGCCCAGTCGTGGAGCCAATTGTGGGGTATTCTCGTGCGTTGACGGGCGAGGCGATATTCAACTTGGAGCGCACGGCGTTTTCGAATGTGCTAGGCGATGCGACGTATGCAGATTATTTTCCGAATAGCGTGTGGATTACGGTGAACGGGACGAAGTGGGTGTTGCCGAAGGCGGGGAAGATTACGATGAAGAGAGGCGTCCTTGATGAATCGAAGGCGGGGGAGAACCCGAGTGGATTGAAGCTGACGTACAAGGCGAAGGACGGGACGTTCACGGGGTCATTCAAGGCGTACACGGCGAATGGGAGCAAGATTAGATCGACATCGGTAAAGGTGGCGGGCGTGGTGATTGGGGGCAAGGGATATGGCACGGCGTATATCAAGAAGAAGGGGTCTGCCGCGGTGACGATTGAATGAGGATTGATGCATGCCGCTTGAGTTGTTGCCTGCTCTCTTGATTTCGATTTTACTGGTGGGGTATTCGCCTGGGCCGGCGAATTTGTTTGCGTTTGCGATGGTGCTGCGGCATGGGCGGCGCGCGGCTTTGCGGATGTGGTGCGGGCTTTTGGTGGGATTTATTTTTGCCGCGACGTTGTGTGTACTCGCGATGCATACGTTTGGCGTGGCGTTTAGCGGGTATGTGAAGTATTTGAAGTATGTGGGCGCGGCGTATATTTTTTGGTTGGCGGTGCGGATGTATAAGTCGCGCGGGAAGGCGCGCAAGGGGCGGAGGGCGTGTACATTTTGGTCGGGATTTATTGTGCAGGCGACGAATGCGAAGATTATTTTGTATGAGCTGACGGTGTATGCGACGTTTGTTTTGCCGCATTCGGAGAGGTTGGTGGATTTGTTTGCGGTCGCGGCACTTTTGATTTTGGCAGGGCCGGGCGCGAATTTGACGTGGCTTTTGGCGGGGTCTTTTCTGCGGCATTTCTTTGTGCGGTATGAGCACGCGGCAGATTTGGTGATGTCGATTTTGCTGGGGGCGTGCGCGATTTGGATTGCTTGCTCGTAAGGTTTTTCTGGTGGGGGGTATACTTTTGAGCGAAAATATGATATAATATGCGTCATCTTCTTTGAATAGGAGGTTTCTGTATGAATAAATTTAGCCTTGCATTTATTTTTTGTTTGCTGGCCTTTGTTGCTTGTAGTGCGCCAACGATTAGTGGGCTTACGACGACGCGTGTGCCACCTATTGGTCTGCGCATTGATTATACTATTTCTGGGGCAATGGATGGTGATAGCGACCGTTCCTTTTCGCTTGTGGCGAAAGTGGGCGAGAAGGAGTATGTGGCCAAGAATGTGACGGGCGAGACGAAATGTGTGAATGGGGTGCATCGTCTTTACTGGAACATGGCTGCAGATGGGATTGATGGGAATGTGACTGATGCAACGGTGACGCTTTCGTATAATTATGTGGTGATGGCGGGGGCGAAATATTGTGTGATTGATTTGTCGGCGGGGGCGAATGAGGGGGCAACATATCCAGTAACATATTTAGCTGAGGAGCCCGAGGGCGGATTCAATACGGATGAGTATAAGACGACGAAGATGGTGTTTCGGTGCATAGATGCGGATTCATTTACGATGGGCGGGACTTCTTATGAGGATAATCCGATTCGTACTGTCACTCTTTCGCAACCATTTTACATGGGGATTTTTGAAGTGACGAAAAAGCAGTGGGCGCTCGTGATGGGTGAGGATGTTTCGTCTGAAGAGGCGAAGAAGCCGCAAGTGGATGTTACGTATGATACGATTCGTGGGGAGCAGGTTAATGGCCTATGGCTAATACCTACTTATTATTCATGGCCGACGGATGGATATACGGTTCGTTCGGGGACTTATTTGTGGAATTTACGCGCCCGTTTGCCGCGGAAGAGTGATTCGGATTTGCGTTTTGATTTGCCCACGGAGGCGCAATGGGAATGTGCTTGTGGGGCAGACGGCAGGCCTTTTTGGTATGGACAAAAGGCGGATGCGAACTATATGTGGTATGGGGAGAATTCGGCGTCTGTGACACATGAAGTGGGGACGACCGTAGGAGGGCCGAATCGTCTGGGGCTTTATGATATGCATGGAAATGTGTGGGAGTGGTGTTTGGATTGGTTTGGGACGATTACGCGCGGGAGTCCAACAGATCCGAAAGGTGCCTCTTCGGGGGTCTCGCGTGTGTGTCGTGGCGGTGCTTATGGTAATCCAGGGTCCGAGTGTGATTCGCGGTATCGTGGTCATTGTTATCCTAGCAATTCGAAGGATGATATTGGTTTTCGTCTTTCGTGGACGTTGCCTGAGGGCTATATAGATGGGGCGAAGGATATTGTTGCGACCATTTCGAATGTTTCATTTTTCTCGTCTCCTGACACGTTGCAAAATCAGGTTTTGATTGCGCCACAAGATGGGAGCATGATGTTTATGTTGCCGAATAGTTGGCTTGAGGAATACTATCCAGGAAAGGATTTGGCGCAATGGCAAACGATTGTGGAAAGTGATGGGCTCAAGACAAATGAGACAGGGCGGGCGATGCCAATTTGGTGTGATTATGTAGCGGGGACGGATCCGACCAATGCGGCCTCGCGGATGGTGGCGAAAATTAATTTTACGAACAATGTGCCAGAGGTGACATGGTCGCCCGATATGACAGGCGATGGACGACGGGTGTATCGCATTTGGGGGAAGAAGAAGTTGTCTGATGCGTCATGGACGGAAGTAGGCGCAGGCGGCGAAGGGAACTATCGGTTTTTCCGCGTTTCGGTTGAGATGACGCCCTAAGCGCGGCAGATTTGGTGATGTCGATTTTGCTGGGGGGTGTGCGCGATTTGGATTGCATTTTTCTGACTTCCATCCGCGGCAAAAATATGGTATAATATACGGCACAAGACAAGAAAGGTTATTACAATGAAGACGACGACAATGAAGTTAGTCAAAGTTTGTATGGCGTTGGGCCTGGGGCTCATTGCCGCGACAGCCATTGC
>CAVIVB010000061.1:0-7772 GCA_963645785.1 bacterium | reverse complement strand
GGGATGATTGAGGCGGCGGAGAAGGCGGGCGTGCTCAAGCCCGGCGGGACGATTATTGAGCCGACGTCGGGGAATACGGGTGTGGGGCTTGCGCTCATTAGTGCGATTAAGGGGTATCATTTGATTTTGACAATGCCCGAGACGATGTCGATTGAACGGCGCAAATTGGCGGCGGCGTATGGCACGGAAATTGTGCTCACGCCAGGGAGCGATGGGATGAAGGGCGCGATTGCGAAGGCCGAGGAGTTGCGCGATGCGAAGGGCGGCGTCATTCTGCAGCAGTTTGAAAACCCAGCGAATAGCGCGTATCATGAGAAGACGACGGGGCCCGAGATTTGGAACGACACGGATGGTGCGGTTGATGCGTTTGTCGCGGGCGTGGGCACGGGCGGCACGTTGACGGGCGTGGGGCATTACTTGCGGAAGAAAAATCCGAAGGTGGGCTTGTATGCGGTCGAGCCCGATACGAGCGCGGTGCTGTCGGGTGGCAAACCGGGACCGCACAAGTTGCAAGGCATTGGCGCGGGATTTATTCCCAAGGTGCTCGACACGAAGATTATCACGAAGGTGATTCCGGTCGCGGCAGAAGATGCGGGGCGCACAGCACGCGCGGCGGCGGCACAGGAAGGCTTGCTCGTGGGGATTACATCAGGCGCGGCACTTTTTGCGGCGTTGGAACTTTCGAAGCAAAAGGCATTTGCTGGGAAGACGATTGTGGTCTTGCTCCCCGATACGGGCGAGCGCTATTTGTCGACTTGGCTTTTCTCTGAATAAGAGAAAGGAATCGTTTCCCTCACCTGCCGGTAGCACTCGTACGCGGCGATGGACACCGCGTTGGCGAGATTGATACTGCGTGCGTAAGGCCCGGGCATCGGGATTTTGAAGAGGTCATCTTTATAAATGGAATAGAAGTCCTTGGGAAGTCCCGAACTTTCATTCCCAAAAACGAGCGCATCGCCTTCTTCAAAGTGGAGGTCATACAAGCTCTTGGTGCCATGCGTGGACAAAAAGAAAAACCGCCGCGGCCGCTCGGCCTTGAGATAATCCTCCCACGTATCATGAATGGCGAGCTCCAAATGCGGCCAATAGTCAAGCCCGGCGCGTTCAATCGCCCGATCATCCAAGCGGAACCCCAGCGGCCTCACCAAATTCAGCTTCACCCCAAGCCCCACACAAAGCCGCCCAATCGCACCTGTATTGTGTGGGATCTCCGGACGCAACAAAACAATTGAAAACTTACTCATGACTTGAAAATGAAAAACACCGCGGCAAAAATGCACGCCGCCGCTGCCAAATAATTCCACGAAATCGACTGCTTCATAATCAGCACCGAAAACGGCATAAACACGAGGAGCGTCACCGCCTCCTGCGTAATCTTGAGTTGTTCCAAACTCATCGTCTTCGACCCCAGCCGATTCGCCGGCACTGCCACGCAATATTCCACCAACGCAATTCCCCACGAAACAAGTATCGCCACCCAAATCGGCGCGCCCGCAAGCGACCTCAAATGACCATACCACGCATACAACATCACGAGGTTCGAAATACAAAGGAGCCCCACCGTCAACCAATTAATATTTGCCATAACATCCTCCGCGGCACTTTCCCGCGCCCGCCCGCCCCTCAAGGCAGAATCGCCGACGCATATCGGTCGTGCCCAGCAAAATCCTTCTCAATCTTAATCTCGCTAAAACCAAAGCTTTCCATCAATTTCCTCAACGCTTCGCCCTGATTCTCGCCAATCTCAAAAAACACCGCGCCTTGCGGCTTCAAAATATTCAGCGCATCTTGCAAATACCGCTCATAAAACTCAAGCCCATTCGCGCCGCCATCCAGCGCCAATCGCGGCTCAAAATCCTTCACCTTCTTCTCCAACGTCTCACACACCGCACTCTCAATATACGGCGGATTCGAAACCAAAATATCCACCACCCCCGGCTCATCAAAATCATCCAGCCCATCCATACACACCATCTTCACGCGCCCCGCCAGCCCCGTCCTCTCCGCATTTTCCGTCGCCAATTGAATCGCCTCCTCGCTCACATCCGTCCCCATAAAAACTGCCGCGCCCGCATACTCCTTCGCCAAACTCAAAATAATCGCACCCGTCCCCGTCCCCACATCAATTATAAACGGCGGCTCCCTAAACTGCCGCGCCTTCAGATACGCCAAAACCCGCGTCACCAACTCTTCCGTCTCCGGCCGCGGAATAAGCGCCCGCCGATCACACTTCAACGTCAACGTCCGAAAATCCCACTCACCCAAAACATACTGCACAGGTTCGCCCGCCACCAGCCTCTTCATCCCGCGCCGCATCGCCTCCAAATACTTCTCCGCAACGTCCTTTTCTAAATGCCCCGCCAAAAATCCACGCCCACACCCCAGCAAGCGCGCGGCCAAAAGTTCAGCCGCGACTTGCCCATCTTCAACGCCCTTTGCCCCTAAATACGACGCCGCGCGCGAAATGACCTCTTTCCAATTCATCGCCTATCAAAACGGCAAATCATCCACCGCTTCGCCAGCACTCAACGCCGCGTCATCCGGAATCGCTGGCTCTGGCACAGGCTCCGTCGACGTCCCATCCGCATTCAAAACCTCAATCTTCAACCCAGTCAAATCCGTGAAATACTTCACCTGACCTTGCGGATTCGTCCATTCGCGCCCATCAATCGCAAAGTGTACCTTCACACGATCCCCCGCCTTGATCCCATTCAGCAAATTCACGCCGTCCTTCTTGAACGTGAACGGAAGATGATTCGGATACCGCGTCTCCGTCCCCACATCATCCGTCAAAATCAAATCACGCTTCGTGAACCCGCTCGCGAACGTCTGCACGTCCAGAATCTTTTCCACGACGCCCGTGTAATCATACATTGCCATCTTTTGTTTTCCTTCTTTCTTGTTTTCAAATGAAATTATTTCTTCTTTAGGACCGCCGCAAACGCCCCATCAAACCCCGTCTCAAACGGAAGCGATTCCCGCGACCCCACCAACTCAAAATCAGTATGCCGCGCCAAAAATGCCGCGACCTGCCCCTCATTCTCTTCCGGCTCATTCGAACACGTCGAATACACAAGCCGCCCGCCGGGTCCAACAACTGCCGCGGCCTTATCCAATATCTCCGCCTGCAACCTGACAAGCTCCGCCAGCTTCTCCTCCGTCCAATTCCACCGCGCATCCGGCCGCCTCCTCAAAACCCCCGTATTCGAACACGGCGCATCCACCAGCACCTTCTCAAAACTGCCGCGCAACCCCACAAGCGACTCCACAACCTCAACCTTCCCATCCAACTTCACACGCTTCAAATTCTCCACCAACTTCGCCCGCCGCGCCCGGCTCACCTCACACGCCGTCACATCCGCCCCACGCCACGCCAACTGAATCGCCTTCCCACCCGGCGCCGCACACGCATCCAAAACCCGCTCCCCTTCCTTCACATCCATCGCCTCAACCGCAAGCCCCGTCGCCGGATCCTGCACAATAAATTCCCCCGCCTCATACCCCTCAACATCCTGCACCCTCTTCCCACGCGCCAACTTCTCAAACCTGTCCCCATACGCCAAAAACGTCTCCGCTGGCATATTATGATACGCACACAGCGCGGCAGTTTTTTCTTCCCCAAACCGCGCCTTCCACCGCCTCACCAGCACCGATGGAAAACTCTCCCTCACCTCCAACGCCGACCCCCGAATCATCTTCTCAAACTCCCCGCGCCGCCGAATCACATTCCGCAAAACCCCATTCACCACCTTCGCAATCGATGGATTCTCACACGCCTTCGCCGCATTCACCGTCTCGCTCACCGCCGCAAAATCAGGCACATCTTCCATATACAAAATTTGTGCCGCGCCCAAATATAAAAGCGCCTCCATCTCCCCCTTCGGCCACTTCTTCACAAGCTCCCCCAACACCATCCTCAGTGGCCTCAACCGCCGTATCGTCGTATACACCAAATCCTGCACAAATGCTCTCGTCCCATCCTCCGGCAAAAGCTTCGTCGGAAACTCCTTCGTCTGCAACCAGCACGTCAAAATAAGTGCCGCACTCTCGCGCGATGAATGTGCCATCTATCCCCTCACTTCTGACCAAACGAAATCACACAGAACCCCGCCACCATAATCAAAATCCCCATCACCAAAAATGCCTTCGTCTTCTTCCCCGTCCCCTTCCATTCACCCAAACAAACCCCCAAAAGCGTCGAAAACAACACACTCGCACCCATCACCACCGCAAACGAAATATACCTCATCTCACCCATCGCCGGCTCACCAATCTTCTGGCACGCAAATTGCATCGCCCAAATAATACCCGCCAAAGCCGCCAGCACCCAACCCGCATCCGTCCGCCGATAATCCCCAAACGACTTGTTCTTACAATTCTGCCACAAACACCACGCCCCATTCACAATAAAGCCACCCAACAACACCACCACCAACACCGGCATCCCAGCCCACGCCGCAGCCGTCCCCGCATTCTTCGCCGCAACTTCCATCGCTCCTCCACCCTGCAATCCAAAATTCATCCCCGCACTCGCAATCCCACTAAACACCGCCACCATCATCCCCTTCTTGAAATCAAATTCCGCCACGCTTTTCTTCTTCTCTTCCTCGCTCAATTCACCTTCCTTCGACTTCCCCGCAAGCCCCACCAAGACAATCCCTACAAGCGACGCCGCAACGCCCCCAAGCACCATCAACGCCCCCGCGTCCTTCACCAAATCTGCCGCGTGTCCCGTCACAATCGGCGGAATCAATGTCCCCGTCGCCGAGCATAATCCACACCCAACCGCAAGCCCGAGCCCAATCCCCAAATACCGAATCATCAACCCCCACGTCAAACCGCCCAATCCCCACAACGCACCAAAACCCATGCACCGCACCAACACATTCGTCGGCGTCCCACCAATAATATCAAATACCGCTGGACATGTCACCTTCGCCAACACAATCGGAAATACCACAAGCCCCGATACCGCATAAATAAACCAATACGATTCATACTTCCATCCCCGAATCCCACGGAATGGAAGCGCAAACACCGCGCCCGCAAGCCCACCAAGCGCGAACAACAACATACCAAAAAGCGAACTGTCCATATCTATAAACCTTTCTCTAAATGTCGCCACGTATTATACCATATTCTGCGGCAAATTTCAATACCAAATGCCTCATTTTAAAAAAACGCGGCAAAAATTTTTGCCGCGCCTCTGTTTCATACCAAAAGTGTCACCTTCAGGTTATTGCAACCGCATAATAAATCCAGCCTGCTTCAACGAAAACACCCACTGGTTCGGCACAAGACCCGTTCCATAGAAGGTGCCACCTTCAACGCCATTCGTCATCACAGCCCCTGGGAGCGTCAAGCCATACGGATGCTTCTTCCCATACACATCCCCCTTCGGGAACATCGCCCAATACGCCGCCTGCTCATCCAACGTGCACTTGTCCCACACCTTCACCTTGCTCGTGTCCGCCAAAAACTCCCACCACTTCTTGCAGCCTTCCGCGCCCACATAGAACCGCATTGAATACGCCTTGGGCTTAACATCATTCGTCGGCCAGTTAAACTGCACAATCCATTTACCTGAATCCCAATGGCTCAAATCTGCAACAGGCAAGAACATCCCGCTCGACCCATCGAACATATCACCTTGAAAATGGACGCTCACGGGTTTTGGCGTGTCGGAATGGATGCCGCGCATACCATAAAGCGTCGCGGGGTACGCCTCCTCAACATTCGGCCCCAACCAAAAATCAAACGGCCCATCATAAGACCACCCAAGCCCGCCATATTGGTCAAAGCAGAAATAGGAAGGAATCTTCCGAATCCCAGGCCCCAGTTCCACCTTCGGCCCGATGTAATTCATCTGGGTAAACAAGGCGGTGTTAAGCTTCGTCTCAACACTCTCACCCGCCGCATTCGTCGCAAAACCAATGCGGATATTGCCGCGAATCTGCGTACACCAATGAAATGCATGGTCGCCCACATTCGTCACGCCCTCCGGCAAAAACGGCTCATACGTCTTAACCTTAGACTGCGCATCTTGCACAAACCCACCAATCGATTCCAACGTCAACGGAAACTTATACCCCGTCGAAATCCCCACGCCGCTCTGCATCGCAATAATCTTCCCGCCACCCAAAATCGGCCGCTGAAAATCCATAAAGAACGAACTATCAAAACTCCGCTTCAAACCCTTCACAATAATCGCATCTCGCTCGCCCTCGGCCACCATCACCCACTGACCATCCGTCAATTCACCCGCCTCCTTGTTATACACAAGGAACGTCGACGTAAAGCGCGGCGTCAAATTCTTAATCCCACTCGCCGCCATCGTAATCGTCGACTTCGCCTTATCCTCTTCCGCAACATCGCCTTCCCATCCCGTAAACGTCACACCTTCCGACCCCTCAAACGTCACCGTCACATCCCCGTCCGGAAACTTCCCTTCCGCATCCGGCTCAGGATCAAACGTCACCTTCCCAAACGCACTCTCAAACGCGCTCACCTGAATCGTGTTCCCCTCATACGTCGTCCCATCCGTCACAATATACGTCCGCGGCAATCCTCCCGAAACCGCAACCGAAATCCCCGCCGGCTCCTTCGCATCCGCCCCATACCGCGTGTAATACGCCGTCTTGTCCGCTTCTGCACAACTCGCCCACGGCGTCATCTTCGTCGCGTCCGCCATAAACGACGCCCACTTCAAATTGTTCCCAGGCACAATAAACCGCATCGCCAAATTCCCCACATTCGCAAACGGATTGCCCGAGTTGCGCGTATACTCAAACCACCCATGCCACGTAATCTCACGCATCGTGCGCGGCAACGGATGAAAGCTCGTATCCCCCCACCCCAACTGAAAATTGCGGAACGTGAAATCCTTCGTCTGCTGGAAAATCATGTTCGTCAATTTCGGACAGCTCGAATAGTTATCCGTGAAGTTCGTCACATTCACCCCAAACTCAATCCACTCCAAATTATCCAACTGCGTGTACTCATAAATCATCGTCGGCACAAAATACACACACGGACCAAACCGCAAATACGGCGCCTTATGACAGAGTTTCACCTGAAACGAACGATAAATACCTTGCTCCCCAAGCTGATCAAGCTTGCATTCCTTCGT
The DNA here is from genome assembly GCA_963645785.1 of bacterium. GTDB lineage: Bacteria > Verrucomicrobiota > Kiritimatiellia > RFP12 > UBA1067 > UBA1067. Next base: position 643 of record CAVIVB010000061.1, on the reverse strand, counting down.
CGGGTCATCCCCAAAACCAAAGCAGAATCCATTCGTCATCGAAGAACACCCCTGGAACGCATACGTCCCCACACTCGTCACGCTCCCCGGAACGCACGGCTCCATCAATTCAATCCCCGAACAATTATAAAACGCCGACCCACCAATCACTTCCAACCCCTCCGGCAACTTCACATACTTCAACGCCGTGCAACCCGAAAACGCCGACCCCGAAATCACCTTCGTACTCTCCGGCAAATAAATCTTCTCCAGCGTCGAAGCAAAACCACGAAAATCCCCAATCGTCCTAATCTCCGGCAACCCACTCGGCATCGCGGCACTTCTCAAATCCAATTCCGTCGCCGTTCCAACCGCCCGCACATTCAAATCCCCCGCATCATTCAGCGTCAGCACCGTCGACGAAACCGTATTCGACAAAACATAGTAATTATTCTTGGCATCGAACCCTTCGTTCGACCAAGTCCCTTCCGCTTTCGCGGCAAAAATAACCCCCGCGCCAATCATAAGAAAAGCGCAAACCCTAGTAAACATTGACTTTTGCATATCTCTGAATCCTTTTATGACTTTGGATATGCGTATTATAGCATTTTTTTTTGTCCGTTGTCAAGTGCAAAATGTTAACTTACGAAAAAACTGCCGCGGC
>CAVIVB010000060.1:0-7826 GCA_963645785.1 bacterium | reverse complement strand
GCTGGCGCGTTTGGTGGACGAGAACGGGATGGACTGGATGTATTCGAACTGCTCGCAGACGGCGCAGCATGGTGCGTTGAAGTGGCGGCCGATGTTCCGCAAGGCGACGGAGCCGGTGTTCAAGAAGTTGTATTCTTCTGTGAAGAAGATGCAGGAAGCGAAGGAAGTGATTCGCGATACGGGCCGTAAGGACTATAAGGAATTTATGGCGGCGAAGCTTCAGGATATGCACGACTCGGAGATGTGGCGTGCGGGTGAGGCGGTGCGCAAGTTGCGTCCGCACGAGAAGGCGCATGAGAATGCGAAGACGGCTGCAGGTGTGCAGGGTCGTAAGATTGTGAAGTAATTTATAACATAAGGTAAGGAGAACAAATGATCTACTCGACAGAGGTTGAGCATCAGTGCCCGCTCATGAAGGGGTGCAATCATGGACCGGCGCCGATTCCCGAAGAAGGGAAGTGGGTGCAGGCAAAGGAAATCAAGGACATCAGCGGTTACACGCATGGCGTGGGCTGGTGTGCGCCGCAGCAGGGGGCTTGCAAGCTTTCGCTGAACGTGAAGAACGGCGTCATTGAAGAAGCGCTTGTTGAGACGATTGGGTGCTCGGGCATGACGCACTCGGCGGCGATGGCGAGCGAGATTCTCGTTGGCAAGACGATTCTTGAGGCGCTGAATACGGACCTCGTGTGCGACGCGATTAATACGGCGATGCGCGAGTTGTTCTTGCAGATTGTGTACGGGCGCACGCAGAGCGCATTTTCGGATGGCGGGCTTGTGATTGGTGCGGGGTTGGAAGACCTCGGCAAGGGCTTGCGTTCGATGGTGGGCACGATGTATGCGACGAAGGCGAAAGGTCCGCGTTATTTGGAAATGACGGAGGGCTATTGCACGAAGATGGCGCTCAACAAGAACGGCGAAGTGATTGGTTATGAATTCGTTTCGCTTGGGAAGATGACGGACTTCATCAAGAAGGGGCTTACGCCGAATGAGGCGTGGGAAAAGGCGAAGGGCCATTATGGTCAGTTCGAAGGCGCGGCGAAGTACATTGATCCGCGTAAGGAATAATTAGGAAAGGAGATTTCAAGATGGCGACGAAGAAAGTTACCAAGAAGGCGACGAAGGCCGTGAAGACGACTGAGAAGTTGTTTGAAGGTTATGAACGCCGTGAGGCGAAGATTTTGGCCGCGCTCAAGCCGTATGGCATCAAGTCGATTGAAGAGTGCGCGGAGATCTGCAAGAAGGCGGGATTTGACCCGTACAAGATTGTGGAAGAGACGCAGCCGATTTGCTTCGAGAATGCGAAGTGGGCGTACACGGTTGGTGCGGCGATGGCGATTAAGAAGGGTTGCAAGAAGGCGAAGGATGCCGCGGCAGAAATTGGCGTGGGGCTTCAGGCGTTCTGCATTCCGGGTTCGGTCGCGGAGAACCGCAAGGTCGGTTTGGGCCATGGCAATTTGGGTGCGATGCTTTTGGATGACGCGACGGAGTGCTTTGCGTTTTTGGCTGGGCATGAGAGTTTCGCGGCGGCGGAAGGTGCGATCAAGATTGCGCTGAATGCGAACAAGGTTCGTAAGACGAACTTGCGCGTGATTCTGAATGGTCTTGGCAAGGACGCGGCGTACATCATTTCGCGTATCAACGGGTTCACGTATGTGAAGACGGCGTTTGACAACAAGAAGGAGAAGCTCCGCATTGTTGAGGAGAAGCCGTTCTCGAAGGGCCCGCGCGCGGCGGTGAAGTGCTATGGCGCGGACAATGTGCCGGAAGGCGTGGCGATCATGCAGAAGGAGAATGTCGGCGTTTCGATTACGGGGAACTCGACGAATCCGACGCGGTTCCAGCATCCGGTTGCTGGCACGTACAAGAAGTGGTGCTGGGAGAATGGGCGTAAGTATTTCTCGGTGGCGTCTGGTGGCGGCACGGGGCGTACGTTGCACCCGGACAATATGGCGGCGGGCCCGTCGTCGTATGGCATGACGGACACGATGGGTCGTATGCACTCGGACGCGCAGTTTGCGGGTTCGTCGTCGGTGCCGGCGCACGTGGAGATGATGGGTTTGATTGGTATGGGGAATAACCCGATGGTGGGCGCGACGGTTGCCGTGGCGGTTGCTGTTGAGGAAAGCTTCAAGAAGTAATCAAGCCTAGATGCGGGAAACCGCACGAGCGGACCGCGGCAAAAGTGCCGCGGTTCGTTATCTTGAAAAGCGTTGGCAAAAGAACGAGGAAAAAGCGATGACGATCCGTAGCCTATTAGAGAAGAATGCGATTGAGAAGCCGAATAAGACGGCGCTTGTTTGGTGTGAAGACAAGATGTGGAAGAACCGCACGTGGAAGGAATTTTTGGCGCGTGTGCGGGATTTGGCGGAAGGCTATGGGACGCGGTTTGGGTTGGTGCCGCGCAAGGAGAATGTGGCGATTATTTTGGGGAATTCGCCGGCGTGGTTGGAGAGTTATTTGGCGCAGTCGGGTGCGGGTGTTGCGGTGGTGCCGGTGGACCCGAAGTTGCATGAGGGGGAAGTTGAATACATTTTGAATGATGCTGAGGCGGTCGTGATTACGACGGACAAGGCGCATTTGAGGATGATGATGAATTTGGCGCCGCGGTTGCCGAAGTTGCGCGGCATTGTGGTTGTTGATGGCGTGATTTTTGAGGGGCAGAAGATTGGCGAGGTGCAGGTTGTCGGGTATGACAAGTTGCGCATTTCGGGGGGCGGCGCGTGGTATGATGCGAATGTGGCGCACGAGGAAGATGTGGCGTCGATTATTTACACGTCGGGGACGACGGGGAAGCCGAAGGGGGCGATGTTGACGCATCGGAATTTTGTCGCGGATGCGGAAGGCGGGTTGCAGACGTTTGGGGCGGATTTGTCGACGGATGATAGCTTCTTGGTGGTGTTGCCGCTCTTCCATGCGTTTAGCTTTACGGCGAATTTTGTGGTGTCGATGGTGCCAGGCGCGGCGATGTATTTTGTGGAGTCGCTACGGACGATTGGGCGCGATATTAAGTTGTTGAAGCCATCGGTGATTTGTGCGGTGCCGCTCCTCGCGGAGAAGTTGTATGACAAGATTCAGAGCGGTTTGAAGGAATCGAAGGTGGCGCGGCTTTTGATGGCGATTGGGTTGCGTGGGCCGGTGATGCACATGGTGCTGTTGAAGTTGGGCGGGCGGTTGAGGTATATGGTGACGGGCGGGGCGCCGTGTCCGCGGCATGTGTTGGAATGCTTCCGTAAGTTGCATGTGAATTTTGTGGAAGGTTATGGGCTGACGGAATGCGCGCCGATTGTGAGCGTGACGAGCTCGACGTGCAAGAAGATTGGCACGATTGGGTCGCCGTGCAAGGGCGTGGAGGTGCGGCTTGTGGACCAGAATGAAGCGGGGATTGGCGAGTTGCAGGTGAAGGGGCCGAACGTGATGAAGGGGTACTTCCATAACGAGAAGGCGACGAAGGAGGCGTTTGATGGGGAGTGGTTGGCGACGGGCGATTTGGCGTCGATTGATGAGGAAGGGCTCATTACGATTCGCGGGCGGAAGAAGGCGTTGATTGTGAATCGCGAGGGTAAGAACATTTATCCGGAAGAGGTTGAGATTACGATTGGGAAGGACCCGTGTGTGCAGGATGTGATTGTGGTTGGGTACACGCAAGGGGGCGTGCCGGGCGAGCGGGTTGGCGCGATTGTGTATCCGAATGAGGATTGGTTTGCCGCGGAGCATGGTGGGACGAAGCCGAGCTGGGATGAGATGGAGAAGGAGACGACGAAGCGCGTGCAGGAGAAGAGCGCGGAGCTGGCGGATTATAAGCGCATTCGGAAGGTCTTGGTGGTGCATGAACCGTTGGAGCGCACGGCGATTGGTAAGGTGCGGCGCGTGACGTATAAAGGTAAGCTTGACGAATAAAAGGAGAGAAATAAAATGACGAAAATGAGTATGAAGGTTGTGGCGAGCGCGGCAGTTTGCGCGGCACTTTTTGGGTGTGCGACGGCGCCAGATGCGGCGGTGGAAGGTTGTTGCTGTGAAAGTGCCGCGGCGTGCACGGCATGTGCGAAGTGCTCGATTCAGGGCGTGTGGGGGATGAAGTTGCCGTACGCGGAACTTTCGGCTGGCTGGCTGAAAGTTGATGGCAATGAGGTTACATTCTTGTGGCGTTGGGCGAGTCCGTTCAAGATGGTGAATCCAGTGGTGACGGCGAATTCGGTTTCGTTCAAGATGTCGCCTGATGGCGATGGCCGCACGCGCAATTTTACGTTCACGGCAAAGGGCAATCAGCTTGCGGGCGTGGAAGTGATTACGGATAAGGATGGCAAGGTTGAATCGACGGCTGAGTTTGCGGGGTATCGCATTCCGCCGGTGGGGCCTGCGCCGGAGCTTTCCGCGGCAGTTTATGGTGCGCCGATTGATTTGTTTGAAGATGGTTTGGATGGTTGGGAATCGATGAGTGAGACGGCGCATTTTGGTTGGTCGTTCAAGGATGGCGTCCTTTCGAATCGGATTGATCACAATGCGAAGAACGGGAACGCGAATTTGATTTCGAAGCGCGCGGACTTCTTTGATTTCCGCTTGTCGTATGATGTGCGCGTGTTGCCGGGTTGCAACTCGGGCGTGTATTTGCGCGGGCGCTACGAGATTCAGGTGATTGATTCGTTTGGGCATCCGGTGGATTGTCACAATATGGCGGCGTTTTATGGGCGCATCACGCCGAGCGTCGCGGCGGAGCGCAAGGCGAATGAATGGCAGCATGTGGATGTCACGCTTTATAAGCGGCATGTGACGGTCGTGTTGAATGGCGTGAAGATTATTGACAATAAGCCGATTGAAGGCGTGACGGGCGGGGCGCTCGATGCAAATGAGTTTGTGCCGGGCCCGATTTACTTGCAAGGCGACCATTCGGATGCCGACTACAAGAACGTTTTCTTGACACCGATTCTTCGCTAAACGCATGACGCGAATTGATGGAAAACTGCCGCGCGCGTTCGCCCTGACCAAGGCCGAGTTGCACGCGGCAGCCGACTTTTTTGCCGCGCAATCTTCGCGTCGCATTCGTGTTCCATTTCAAGTTGTGGAGATTCATTTGCAAGATGACGCCGCCTCCGACGCCGCACATCAGGCCATTATGAATATCGTTGGCGCGACGGATGTGATTACACAAGGTTACGACCCGATGCCGCCAGAGCCAGATGGAATTTACGGTGAGCTCTTTGTCAACTGCGACCGCGCAAAAAGTGCCGCGCCGCATCGTCGTGGTTGGTCCATCGCTGACGAGCTTCTTCTTTATATTGCACATGGGATGGACCATCTTTCGGGGGCGGATGATCATGCGCCGAAAGATTACAATCGCATGCGGCGGAGGGAATTGGGTTGGCTCAAAGATTGGAAACGGACGTATTATGGAAACGAACGATAAATTGGAACGCTTGCAAAATGTGCTTTCGCACGCGGGGGTGGCCTCGCGGCGGAAAGCGGCTGAATTGATTGAGCAGGGGCATGTCACGGTGGATGGCATTCTCGTTCGTGAGGCAGGCGCGCGTGTGGACCCCGCGACGGCGCGCATTAAGGTGGATGGCAAGCTTCTTGCCGCGCCCGAAAAGAAGCGCACAATCCTTTTGTATAAGCCCGCGGGCGTCTTGTCGACGCTCTCCGATCCCTTTGGAGGGAAAACTGTCGCGGACCTTATTCGCGGCAAAATTTCCGAACGCTTGGTGCCAGTGGGGCGGCTTGATAAGGATAGCGAAGGTTTGCTTTTGATGTCCAATGATGGCGACCTCACGTTGCGCTTGACCCATCCGCGCTACGAACATGAAAAGACGTACATCGTGCGGGCGGCAGGGCGTTGGAGCGAGGATAAACTTCGCACGTTGCGTTCCGCGGTAGAAATGCCTGATGGCTATCGCATTCGCCCCGTGCCAGTCGAAGTCATTCGCGTTGGCGACAACAATGTGCACACCTTGCTCTTCAAATTGCATGAAGGCCGCAAGCGTCAAATTCGCTACATGTGCAGCGCGGCACATCTCGTTGTCCTTGAATTGAAACGTATCGCGATTGGCGATTTGCGCCTCCCCGAAGATATGCAACCTGGCGAATGGCGCGATTTGACGAGCGATGAATTAGGAATGCTCTAATGGCAAGCGCGGCATTTGATGAATTCTTTATGCGCATGGCATTGCGCGAAGCGGAGAAGGCCGCGGCCGATGGTGAGGTCCCGACCGGTTGCATCATTGTGGAAGAGCCAGCCGACGACAACGCGCCGCCTTCCTCCGTCCGCATCCTCGGTCGCGCGCACAATCAAACGGAAATGCTCAAGGACGCGACCGCCCATGCCGAAATGCTGACCCTTTCTGCCGCGTTTGCCGCACGTGGAAATTGGCGCCTTGCCAATACGCGCCTTTACGTGACGAAGGAGCCTTGCCCCATGTGTGCGGGTGCGATTATCCTCGCACGCATTTCAACGGTCGTCTGGGGCGTCTCCGACTCGAAGCGCGGCGGCGGCACAACTTTCAATATCTTCGACCACCCCGGCATCAACCATCATCCGCACGTCCTCTGCGGCATTTTGGAAGAGCCTTGCCGCGCGGTCCTCGTCGACTTTTTCCGTCAGCGCCGCCAAGAAAAAGAGGAAGGCAAACATCCATCATGCAACGATTAGTTGACGCGATTCGAAACGCCAAGTGCGTGGGCGCGCTTACGGGCGCGGGCATTTCAACCTTGTGTGGCATTCCTGATTTCCGCGGTCCGCAAGGCCTCTACAAGCAACCCGACGCCGAACGCATCTTTGATATCGATTGGTTCGACCGCGATCCTTCCATCTACTACAAAGGTTGCGCGGAGCTCGTCTATGGCCTTGGCCAATTCACGCCTGGCCCCGTCCACAAGGCGCTCAAGCATCTCGAAGATTGCGGCCGTCTGCACGGCATCGCGACACAAAACATCGACATGCTCCATCAAAAGGCCGGCTCGCACAACGTCTACGAAATTCACGGCTCTCCGATTACACATTATTGCCGCGCGTGTGGGGCTGTCAAAACCTTCGACGAAATCATGGACCTTCGCAAGACGCAAGAAGTGCCGCGCTGCACGTGCGGCGGCGTCTTTAAACCGGCGATCACATTCTTCGGTGAAAGCCTTCCTGAAAAGGCGTGGCTTGCCGCGGAAGGCCTCGCCATGCGCAGCGATGTCTACCTCGTCCTTGGCACATCGCTTACCGTTTTTCCCGCGGCAAATCTGCCGCGCTTCGCCTTGCAAGGTGGAGCCAAACTTTTCATTGTCAATCAGCAACCGACTGCGCTCGATGATTACGCCACCGCGCGCTATCCCGACCTACAGGAATTCGCCGATGTCATTTTACACACAGACTTCTGAAGGACTCCTCATCAACGTCCGCGCTCAACCCCGTTCATCCCGCGCTGGGCTTGATGGACTCATTGGCGACGCATTGAAAGTTCGCATCCGCTCCGCCCCTGTTGATGGCAAAGCGAATAAAGAACTTATTGAAACTCTTGCGGACGCCTTCAATCTTTCGAAGAGCCGAGTTGTGTTCAAGTCCGGCGAAACCTCGAAAACAAAGCGTATTCTTCTTGTTGGGCTCACTTCAAAAGACCTTCCTCAGCTGTAATTTTTGGTTAAAAAAATGACCTAAAAAAAGTTTAACTTCCTATTTGACTTTTTCGCGCAAATATGGTACAATATTCGGCACATTTCTAGATAATAGCAGGAAGCACATAAAACTATGCAAGAAGTGACAGGACAGCTCTCGGCAAAGGGCATGAAAGTGGCGATGATTGTCAGCCGCTTTAATAGCTTTTTGACCGAACAATTGGTCAAGGGTGCACAGG
>CAVIVB010000059.1:5541-7893 GCA_963645785.1 bacterium | reverse complement strand
CTTGGCAAGATTTGGCTAAATGCATGGGAGGAGTGGGCTGAAGGGGTGGGGGAGCGCGGCAGATTTGGTTTATAATTAATCAAAAATAGGGGATTGACCTAGAAATGAAAATATGGTATAATAGGTGGTGTTTACGGTGGATTAGGTTCTTTTGGCACAGGGCTGGAAGTGGCCAAGTCCAATAAATAAAGGCGATAACAGTTATGAAGCACAATTTGTTTAGAAGTGCCGCGGTGGTCGCGGCGGTTTTGATGGGCTCGATTGGGGTTCAGGCGGCGCAGACGTGGACGTATGATGCCACGGCAAAAACGATTTCCAATGAGAATGGTTATGTTTTGAATGTGGTGGTGAAGACTCTGACGGATGGCACGGGGGCAAAAGTGACGGGGCTTCAGATTGGAAGTATTAAGACGCAAGGGACGGGAGATACGATTGACTTTACGGGGTTTGAGACGACGGATGGATATAAAGTTATTTCGGTGAACAATAAGAATGCGTGGAGACAGATTACGGATTTGAAGCGGTTTATTGCGCCAGATGTGTTCCATACGGATATGGAGATGTTCAATGGAAATTTGGAAGAGGTTGAGGTGTCGGATCGGTTTGCATCGATAGGTAGTTCTGTATTTGCGAATACATCGTTGAAGAAGTTGACGCCGACGGTGTTTCCGTATGTGACGAGCGTGTCTGGATCGGCTTTCAAGGGGTCGTTGATTGAAACGATTAGTTTGCCGAAGGTGCAGACGATGGGCGAGATGGTGTTTCAAAATTGTACAAATTTGACGGGGGATTTGAGTTTTCCGGAGTTGACGAAGGTGGGGAAGTTCTCATTTCGGAATACGAAGATTACATCTTTTTCGGCGCCGAAGTTGACGGAGGTGACGGAATATCTTTTGCATGGGAATCCGGAATTGACGACGATTGTGGTGGGGGATTTGTGTTGGTCGAATTTTGTGGGCGGATGTTATGCGAATTGTCCGAAGTTGGTGTCGGTTACGCCTACGCCTATTTTGACGAAGGCGGGTCCGGTGAATCCATTTGATGGGAAAAATACGGCGTATTTTGCGGCGTATCCGCTTATCATGCAAGGCGATAAGATCACGTCAATTCCGGTGAGTTTTATGAAGAGCTGTTCGGCGTTGAAGTGGATTGAAATACATTGTGATAAGTTGACGACGATTGGGGATTGGGCGTTTCAGAGTATTGCGGACGGGGCGGAGATTTTGTGGGATGGTGTGGCGCCGACGACTGTTGGAGGTTTTCAGGGGAATGCGAATGTGCGCAAGAAAATTATTTTGAAGGGCGGGAAGGGGATTGATGATTGGAAGGCACTTTCGTGTTACAAGGCGATTAGCGATGCGGATAAGAAGCGTACGGATTATCCTGGGAAGCGGGCGATTGGGGTGATCAATGGGACGACGTGGTTGATTGATGGTCGCGAAGGGCTTTGCATTCGGATACAGTGAGCGGGACCCCCCTTTGTAATGGGCCGACGGAGAGGCCCATGGCAAAACGCGGGACAGCTGGTGGAGCCGCGGCAGAAATTTTGCCGCGGTTTGTGCTAGCATTCTGGGCTAAAATATGGTATAATATGTGGCGTTGGGTCGGAAAAGTAGAGAGCGCGAGGCGGTTCTTGCGCGGCTTGGAAGGCTTGACGAAACGAAATTAGAAAAGGAATCGGAAAATGGCAGTAACAGAAACGACGCGTGAATCGTGGGGTTCGCGCTTGGGGGCATCCTTGAAGGGGATTGTGATTGGCGCGGCACTTTTTATTGTGGCGTTCCCGGTTTTGTTTTGGAATGAGGGGGATTCGGTGAAGACGGCGAAGGCGCTTGATGAAGGCGAAGGGGCGTATGTGGCGGTCGAATCGAATGGGGTGGTGAATCCGGAGATGAATGGGAAGCTTGTGCACATGACGGGGAAGGTTGAGACGAAGGATGTTTTGGCGGATGATGAGTTTGGGATTTCGGTTGAGGGGATCCGGTTGGAGCGTCGGGTTGAGATGTATCAATGGGTGGAGGATGAGCGGACGGTTGAGAAGAAGAATGTGGGCGGGAGTGTGACGAAGACGACGACGTACAGCTATTCGAAGGAATGGGTGGAGCGGATTGTTGATTCGACGCAGTTTCATGTGCAGAGTGAGAATGGCGTGAGTTATGAGAATCCGGCGGCGTTTGAATTTGCGGGTTGGAAGAAGAGCGCGGCGAATGTGAAGTTTGGGGCGTTTCGGTTTGGGGAGGACATGATTGCGAAGGTTGGGGGCGCGAAGGAGTATGAGATTCCGGCGAGTTTTACGAGCCAGGTGGCGCGGGTGAAGATTCAGGGGAATGTGATTTATGTGCCGAATAGCGC
>CAVIVB010000059.1:0-5531 GCA_963645785.1 bacterium | reverse complement strand
GTTGTGGCCCAGCCGCGGATTGGGGATATGCGCGTGACGTACAAGGTGGTGTGGCCGCATGAGGTGTCGATTGTGGCGAAGCAGCAGGGGGATACGTTTGGGGCGTATACGGCGAAGAATGGGAAGTCGATTTGCATGTTGGCGGATGGGGTGAAGGATGGCGCGGCGATGTTTGCGTCGGCGAAGAAGGGGAATGCGATGAAGACGTGGGGGATGCGGGTGATTGGGTTTTTGATGATGTTTATTGGGCTTTCGATGGTGTTGAAGCCGCTGAGCGTGTTGGCGGATGTGTTGCCGTTTTTGGGGAATTTGATGGAGATGGGGATTAGTCTTGTGGCGGGGCTTGTGGCGATGATTTGTTCGCTTGTGACGATTGCGATTGCGTGGATTTTTTATCGGCCGATTTTGGGGATTGGGTTGTTGGTGGTCGCGGCGGTTTTGATTTGGAAGTTGAAGCAGGCGAAGCGCGGGAAAAGTGCCGCGGTCGAGAAGAAGTAATTTATAGTCAAATAAAAGGAAGGAACATACAAATGAAGATGATTCAGATGAAGAAGGTGGTCGCGGTTGCGGCCGTTGCGATGGGGGCGGTGTTCACGGCGAGCGCGGCAGATATTTATGTGTCGCTTTCGACGGGGGCGAATAAGAATGCGGGGACGAAGGAGGCGCCGCTGAAGAATTTGTGGAAGGCGTTGGAGAAGGCGGCGGTGGGCGATGTGATTCATGTCGCGGAAGGGCGCTATCCGGGGAAGATGAAGTGCAATTGGTTTCTTATGGAGAAGCCTGTTTCCATTATTGGTGGGTACAAGGCGGACTTTTCGGCGCGCGATCCGTTGACGTTTAAGACGTTGCTGCAGCCGGAGAATGAGAACAATTCGAAGAAGGGTAAGGGGCTTGGGATTTTGAGCCTTGAGTTTGCGAAGGATAAGACGGCGCCGAAGGGCTTCAAGATGAAGATTGACGGGCTCATTTTTGATGATGGATTTGCGTCGAGCTATCATGCGACGAAGGGCAAGCCGGAAGGGTTTGATACGGGCATGTGGCTGAAGGGGCCGGCGAAGAATCCGGCGGATAAGTGTGTGAGCGCGGAAAGGTATTCGATTTATTCGGCGACGGCGTCGCGCGGCGAAGGCGATATTGAGATCAAGAATTGCGTCTTTGTCAATGGGTCGAATATCGGCGTCAACCTCAACTGGTACAAGGGCGAGGTGGATATTGAGAATTGCGTGTTTGTGAATAATCGTATCACGTCGGTGGATGTCAACTGCTCAAGCGCAAAGCGGGATGTCAAGTTTGATTTCAAGCATAATACGGTGCTGTTCACATGGTCGCGGTTGAATGACCTTGGCGACATGGGATATGGCGTGAGGACGAACACGAAGGTTGAGAGCGAGATTGAGGACAACATCATCGGGCTCAATGTGATGAGTGGGCTTGATAACACGAAGGGCAATCCGAAGGATAAGAAGATTAAGATTGATGGGAACGTTTTCTTCCTCAATCGCGAGAGCGACATTCAGATGACGATTTCGCCGTCGATTGCGAAGGTGCGTGTGGATGGGTTTGAGGATCTTGAAGGCACGGATGGGATTGAATCGATTGAAGGCAATGTGGATTTGAAGGATCCGAAGGCGTTTGAAGGGCGCATTGATCCGAAGTATTTGAATGCGTTCATGACGATGAAATACTCGGAGACGACGAAGTTGGATGAAGGCAAGTGCAATGCGCTGAGGTCGGTATTTGGCTTGCCGCTGCAGGGGACGATCAAGACGCAGTGCGACATGTATGCGAATCGTTATCCGTGGGAAATGGCGCTCAAGCTCTTTGGTGCGATTGAAGGGAAGGGCGCGCAGACGATTAAGGATTGAGGATGCGGGTGACGTCGATCATTTGTTGCGCGGCAGTTTTTGCGGCCGTTTGGGGAGGTGCGGCGGAAAAAGTGCCGCGCACGAATGGTTGGTGTGTGGGGGAATTGAATGGTGCGCCGGGGCTTTTCCATGATGGGAAGCCTGTCGCACCGATTCTCTTTTGGCAATGGGAGATTCAAGAGCAAGATGCGCGGGCGATGAGTGGCGCGGGGGGGATTAATCTTTTTGGGGTGTTTGGGTCGACGCAACATTATGCGCATCCGTATTGGACGCCGGAAGGGTATGCGGGGATTGGGTATCAAGATAAGAATTTGGATGAGATTTTGAGTTGGGTGCCGAGCGCGGCATTTTTGCCGAGGCTGTTTTACACGGCGCCGGATTGGTGGACTCAGGCGCATCCGGAGGAGCAGGTTGTTTTTTCGAATCCGATAGCGAAGAAAGTGCCGCGGGAATCTTTTGCGAGTGAGCGGTTGAGGAAGGAATGTGGGCCTCATTATCGGCGGGCGGTGCGGCATTTGATGGACCGGTATGGGGAGCATTTGTTGGGGATACATTTGACGAGTGGGCCGTGGGGGGAACATTTTGCGTGGGATGCGCTGAAGGGAGGCAATACGACGTCGGTGGAGCGGGCGGCGCATGGTGATTTGTCGGGGCCGATGACGCGGCGGTTTCGGGCGTATTTGCGGGGGAAGTATGAGGGCGATGAGGCGCGGTTGAAGGCGGCGTGGCGCGATGGGGCGGTGACGTTTGAGAATGCCCAGGTGCCATCGATGGCGGCGCGGCTTAAGTTGGATGAGACGGGCGTGTGGCGCGATCCAGCGAAGGGGCGGGGCGTGATGGATTATTTTGAATGTATGAATTTGGTGACGGTTGAGATGCTCGATTATTTTGCGGGGATTGTGAAGGATGAATCGCGCGGGGCGTTGCCGACGCTCGCGTTTTATGGCTACACGCAAGATGAACATTGGGCGCTTGAATGTGATCATCGGGGGACGGCCGCGGCGTATCGTTCACCGAACTTGGATATGTTCTCGGCACCGCACACGTACAATCGGCGCATGCCAGGTGAGGATGGTGCGATGCGTTGCTATTTGGCAAGTGCCGCGCGGCATGGAAAGCTCTACATCGATGAAGGCGATGACATGACGTATTTGGAGCAATTGAAGCCCAGCCCCGATCCGCGGTGTAGCGCGACAAATTTGTTTGAATCGATCAATTTGCTTTATCGTGAATTTGGGCAGACGGTCACGCATGGGACGGGGCTTTGGTACATGGATTTGAAGCGCGATACATTTCGCGAGGGGGCGCTTGTTGAAGCGGTTGGGCGCATGCGGCGCGCGGCAGATTTGGCCTTGACGCACGATCGCGCACACATTTCGCAAGTCGCCATCATTTCGAACATTCAATCGGAATTCTACATGGGCGAACGGCGCACGGAAGCGAACAACATGGGTTCCTTCCTTTACCAACAACAGATGGGCGCATTCTTCCGCGCGGGCGCGCCGTTTGATTGGTATCTCGCCGAAGATCTCGACGCCGTTCTCGAACGCAACTATCGCGTCGTCGTTTTGCTTGATTGCCAATTCCTCACTAAAAAGCAACGCGAACAAATTGCCGCGCTCAAACGCGATGGCCGCACGATTATTTCGTTCCACGCGCCAGGCTACGCGTCTGAAGAAAATCTGTCGCGCGCTCGCATGGAAGAGCTTGCTGGCATCAAGATGAAGGAGGGGACTTTCCGCGGCGTTTTATCGGCGGTCGATTCTGCCACGGGACGCGAATGGGGATGCGGTTTGAAAGCGCCAGCGGATGGACTCGTTCCACGCCCGCGCGGCACGTATCGTCGCCCCGTTGGCGCGGCCCAGCGCGGACTCTTCCTTCCAGCCGAAGGCACGCCGCTGATGACGGGCGTCGGGGACCTTGCGAACGTGCCGGTCGCCGTCACCAAGAAGTACGATGATTACACGTGCGTTTTTTCGGTCCTTCCAGCGCTTGCGCCGTCTGTCTTGCGTCGCATTTATCAAGCCGCCGGCGTGCATCTTTACACCGATTCGGATGACGTCGTGCTTTCGGCGAATTCCGCGTGGGTGATGGTCCATACGCGCGCGAAAGGAAACTACGATGTAAAACTGCCGCGGAAGGCGAAGCGCATTTTGGATGTCACGGCGGAGCGCGTGGTCGCGACCGATACCGACCATTTCGTCTATCCAATGGAAGCATTCCAGACGGCCATCTTTTTACTCGACTAAGAAAACCTCAAATAAGGAAACTCAAATGAAACAACTCAAAACCCTGACACTCGCCGCGGCACTTTTCGCGGCCTTCATCCTGCCCACCCTCGCCGCGCCAAAGGTGTCCGTCAAATATAGTAACGGCACCCTCACTGTGCGCAATGCCGACGCCGCCACGCTCACCAAAGCCTGCGCCGACTATCCCGATGCGACGCGCCTCTTCATCTATCGCGCGATCGACCTCACGTCCTTCGACGCCATCGCCAAACTCGCCAAGCTCAAAGACCTTTCCATCGAATGCGATAAGCCAACCGACAAAATCGACCCCACCCCACTCAAAAACTTGACTGCGCTCACGGGCCTCAAACTCAGCAAAGTCAACCTCACCACGCCCGACTGCACCTTCCTCGAACCGCTCACCAAACTCGCGCGCCTCAGCCTCGAATACATGCCCGACGGCCAATCCTACGCCGGTCTCGAAAAACTCCCGCTCCTCAACTCGCTCAACATCGACTTCTCCAAAGTGGACGACTTGACGCCCGTCGGCCAGTGCGCCAAGCTCCGCACGCTCACGCTCAAGTATTCCACCCTCAAGGACCTCGCGCCACTCGCGAGCCTAACGAAAGTCGCGAAGATCGACTTCTATGCGGCCAAGGTCCAAGACTTCGCACCGCTCGCAAATATGAAGGGACTCAAGACGCTCTACTTCTACGCGACCGAACTCCCCGCCGACAAATGGACGAGCCTCGGCGCGCTCAAACAAGTCACCACTTTCCACGCCGGCATGACCGCCCTCAATACCCTCGACTGGGTCAAGGAAACCCCCAAAATCGAAACGCTCGAAATCTACCGCGAAAAGATTACGGACTACTCTCCGCTCGCGACCGCGGCAAATTTGAAGCGCTTCAAGGCCTGGGACATGCCCACAAGCGTCGACCTCGCTTTCGTCAAAAATTGCCCCAAGCTCAAGGAGCTCGAACTCCCAACCGACAAAGTTGAAAACTTCGACGCGATCATGACTTGCAAGAATTTGCAGAAGCTCGAGATTCGGAAGAATGCGGTTCCGACGGAAGTCCTCATGAAATACGAAGCCGACCGCAAAGCCGAGAATCCGAAGTTCAAGCTCGTCATCAAATAAACTATTCAATTGTCAAAGATCAAAATAACCCGCGGCACTTTTTCCGCCGCGGGGAGGGTTTATCGCAAGAACCCTCAAACGAATCTAAATCAATGAACCGTCATACCAACGCCACTTCCAAGAAGTGAACATCCAGCCCCAGCAAGCGCGCCCAACAGCGCGCCCAAGAACCCATACAACGCCTCAAGTATCTTTTTCCAACTCATAAACTTTTACCTTTCGTTTTTTAATTTAACCACGCCTCACACGGATCTTCACGGATGAGAGCGGTGGGATTTTTCCCATCGTATTTTCGCC
>CAVIVB010000058.1:5026-7914 GCA_963645785.1 bacterium | reverse complement strand
AGAGCCTCATGCAAATTCTGGACCAGGCGCGGCCGGTCACGGAGGGTGAGAAGTTCGCAGAAGGCTATGTCGCGGCGGTGGATGCGCTGAATCAGAGGTTGACGGCGATTCAAGGTTTGACGGATGCAGGGCGGATGAGCGAGGCAATTCAAAAGATGGATGAGGATCCGGCGGTGCAGGACGAGGCGCATCTATTGAATTTCCATCGATTGAGCGAGTGGCAAAAGATGTGCGCGAAGGAATGTTGGCCTCTTCCACAGTTGGTGGATGTGACGCTCTTGGAGAAGTGTGAGAAGGCGTGTGAGAAGGTGAAGGATGCGCTGGTGGCACATCGTAAGGCGAGCCGCACGCGCAATACGCGGCTGGATATTGAGGCCTTGCATAAGCTTTTAGAACTCGACAAGTCACAGGACTGGAAGGAGGATTTGGCGCAGGCGGAAGAAGAGATTGTGACGGCGTTTTTGAAGGCGAAAGGAGAAAATGACTTTGCGAAGGCGGCGGAGCTTGCGCGTGAGTTTGCGGGATTTTCGTGGCGCGAGGTGCCGAAGCAAAAAGGGACGGACGAGATTCGCGCGTATTTAGATGAGCTCAAGCGCAAGGAGTTGGAGGATGCGCTCGCGGTTGCTTTGGGGCAGGTGCGCGAGTATATGGAGGGGGAATGGAATACGACGCGTGCGGGGTTGATGCTGGAGAAGATTCGCAATTTGGAAGAGCGTGGGTTGGAGCTGAGTTATGAGGTGCGCGAGTTGGTGGAAAAGTGCCGCGTGAGGATTCGCAAGGAAAAAGAAATTGCCGCGGAGCAAGCGGAGAAGCGGCGGGAAGCGGCGGAAGAAGAGGCGAAGCGCCAGGCGGCGGAAGAAGAGTTCAATGCGAAGTGGCAAGCGGCGTGTGAGGCGTTGAAGGCGGCGTTGGAGGCGAAGAAGGGGGCAGAGATTCAAGGGGCGTTGGGCGCGGCAGAATTTTCGACGCGGCCTGCGAAGGAA
This sequence comes from bacterium, assembly GCA_963645785.1. GTDB lineage: Bacteria > Verrucomicrobiota > Kiritimatiellia > RFP12 > UBA1067 > UBA1067. Next base: position 6,931 of record CAVIVB010000058.1, on the reverse strand, counting down.
GAGCTTTTGGTGGCGGTGAATGAATTCTTCCAACACGAGAAGAAGAAGAGGATGCGGCGCGTTCTTTTGAGTGCGGGTATTCTTGTTGTTTTTTGTATTGTTTCTGGTTTGGTGTTGAATTCGTACATGCAAAGGAAGTCGTTCAACGAAAGGTGTGAGCGCGAAGTTGCGCGTTTGACGACGCTTGCAAAGAAGAACACAGGTGAGAGTGAGAAGCGTTTGGCGGAGGCGCTTAGCTTATTGAAGAAGAGTGCGCCCAAGGTGTATGCGGATGGGCGGATCAAAGAGTTTGTTCAGATTTTGAAAGATAAGGAGCGTGCACGTTTTGATGAGGAATGTGCCGCGGTGACGAATCGGTTGACAGTACTTTTGAAGGAGTCGGATGGGGAGGCGAAGTTTGATGCGGCGTTGCGCATTTTGCAGACGAACGCGCCAGCCATTTATGCGGATCGGCGGCTTGTTGCATTCATGGAAAAGGCACGCGAATTGAAGGAACAGTATCGTGTTCGTTCGCAGGCGATTGCGACGTTGTTGGCCGAGCTGAACGGGTTGAAAGCCCAGAAGGCGTGGGGGCAAGATGTTTATGCGGTGACAAGCCGTATTGCGCGTTTGCGTGCGTGTGTGCCTTCAACGGACGTGGCTGCGCAGAGCCAACTCAGCCAGATTGAAACGGCGTGGAATAAGTTTGAGAAGGATGTGGCCGCGGCGCATGAGCAGCATGCGCAACTCCTCTCGCTTCTCGCACGTGTCACGCGCCGCTTGAAGACGGAAGTGCTTCCCGAGGCTGAAAACTTGCAGGTCGAGCTTGATCGGAGCAAGAAGGAGATTGCGCGTTGGAAAGCCGTGAATGAAGCGTACGCACTCAATATGTGGGATGACGTGGCGGGGGCGGAGCACCTTTTGAACCTAGCTGAAAAGACGCAGGGGTACGTGCAAGAGTCGCTGAAGAAGTTGAAGGACGCGCGTACGGTTGGCGATTATCTGCGCCAGCGCGACGCGATTCTTGAGCAGTTTAGCAGCTACACCTTTACGAAGAACATGCGTGAGTACATCGCCCCTGCGAATCAGGTTGAGGCCCTCGTGAAAGGAACGGCGCGCGTGCTGCAAGCAAATAAGTCGCGTCTTTCGCGCTTGTCCGCGGCAGATTTCCAAAACTTCCTTGAGATGGAAGTCTTCAGCCTGACGAATGCGCCTTTTGAGACGTCACTTTACGGTGTCTACTACTCGGCGCAGCGCACGTCGACCAAGGGTTTCGCTTCGAAAGAAAGCCGCAAGTTTGTTGGTCTATCCAAGGGTGAAGCGCAGGTTCAATATGAGGGTGAGTCCTCAACGGTGGCGGGAGACTTGTATGAAATTTCGGATGAGCCCGGGATGCGTCTCCAGTTTTGTAAGCCGCGTGCGTGCCCTCTTCAGACTATTGAGATGGGCTCGAGTGCTGAGTTGAATGCGCTCATTCGGTTTGCCGCGCGTGCGGATATGACGAGTGACCTATTCGAACAAGAGATCCTCCGGCTCATTGATGTGCACCTCAAAGCGGGCTTGTGCGCTGACAACACACCCGATACGTGGTATCCTTCCACCCGCCGCGTTCAAATGGTGATGCGCTATTTTCGTTGGCTTCGCAAGGGACTCCATGCTCTCCCGATGGAGGGGGCGCTGGGACGTTGCTATAACTTAGCCGAGCAGCTGTCTGAACCGATTGACGTGGAGCATGTGCCGAGTGCGATTACGTGGGCTTGCCTCAAGAATGAGGACGTGATAGAGCGTGAGAAGACTTGCCGCGAGTATCTTTCCGAGCTTGCAAAGAATGACTTTGTGGGGCGTTACCGCCGCGCACGCCATGCACACGACAGTCTCGCGCAGATCGCCAATTGGCGCATGGAGTTCGTCGGCAGCCTGAATTGC
>CAVIVB010000058.1:0-4990 GCA_963645785.1 bacterium | reverse complement strand
CGTGGCGGAAGAACCCGAAAAAGCTTTATCTCTCGAGTCCGGGCGATGTGAGGGAGTTGGAATTTCCATTGTATATTTTGCGGCGTGAGAATGGGCAGCTTATTTTGAAGCGTGTCTTGGAAGCGAACAAAGTTGGTACAGGGTATCACGTGGTGGCAGGGCGTGGGAAGGAAATACTCGCAGGTGATCCTCTTTTCCAGGTCAAGCTGGGCACGCAGGTCGTGGATATTGAACAGTTCTTTGCCGAGTTGAAGGAGGAAAGTCCCGAGATTGGGCTCACGTCCGCGGCACCTTTTTTTGTGCCCGCAGCGCAATAAAAGATTTGCACAGGTGAAGTGCGCGTCCAACGGTACAACATTTTGTGCTGGTAATTTGGGCGCAGATATGGTATAATACACGCCATGAACGTTCGAGAAGAGTTTTTGAAGGCCGGGGCGATGTTGAGCATCGCGCTTGGGGCGTTATGTGTTTCCGCGGCAGAAGTGCCGACGGATGTGTTTCTGCTGATTGGTCAATCCAATATGGCGGGGCGGGGTGCGATGGTCCCAGAATTGAAAGTATCGACCGAGCGCGTGCTGAAGTGGGACATCATTGATGGCAAGGGCTGGGTTGAAGCGGTTGAGCCCATCAATCAGGACCGGCCGTTTGCGGGTGCGAATTTGGCGTCGTCATTTGCGCGGACGCTCGCGGATGCAGATAAGAATGTTGTGATTGGTTTGGTGCCCGCGGCAGAAGGAGGGATGCCACTTGATACGTTCATGCCGCCGAATGGTCAGTTTTATAAGCGTGCGGTGGAGAGGACGAAGGCGGCACTTGCGAAGGGCGGCAAGCTGAAGGGCATTTTGTGGCATCAGGGTTGTGCAGATTCGGAGAAAATGGAGACGGCGACGAATTATGCCGCGCGTTTGACGGTGATGGTGGCGGCTCTTCGCAAGGAGTTCAATGTGCCGGATTGTCCGTTCATTGCGGGTGAGCTGGGGCGTTATTTGGGCGTGGAGCTATTCCCGAGCAAGGTGATTTATGCGAAGAACTACAAGGTCGTGAACGCGCAGATGCATGAGATGGCTAAGAGCGATAAGAATATGCGCGTGGTGTCGTCCGAGGGTTTGGAATCGAATGAGGACAATTTGCACTTCAACACGATTGCGCTTCGAGAGTTCGGCAAGAGGTATGCCGCGGCGTATTTTGAGATTGTGGGGAAGAAGAAATAAGGATGTTGCTGGCGCTCGTCTGTAAGGGCGCGGCACTTTTATAAGTAAACTAAAAAAAGAAAAGAGAAAGACGATGAAGAAGTTGATAATTGTCGCGACCGCGGCGCTTTCGATGAATGCGTTTGCGAATTTCAATATCGCGATTGATTCGAAGGCGAAACCAATTAAGGATATTGGGGAATCGACCTGTGGACCGGAAGTGGGCTATGCGGGTGCGCTTGTGGGCATGGGGCTTGATGACTATTGGTTTGTGGAAAAGAAGGATGAGACGGCGCGCAAGATGAAGGAGGCGGGTGCCTACTTCCAGCGCGTGTGGGGCGCGAATGGCTGGTGGGCCCAGCGCATTCCAGGCAAGGCATCGCAGAAGTCCAATCCAGAAGCGGTGTTCAAATTCTGGAAGGAGAATGGGTTCAAGGCGTTGTTGACGCTTGAGGCGTGGAACTTGGAGCGCGACAAGAAGGATATTCTGGAGCTCGTCAAGTTCATTGTCGACAATAAGTATCAGGATTGCGTGGCGGGCTTTGAGCTTGGTAATGAATCGTATTACCATTCGGACAGCGATTTGCTCTCGCGGAACTGGACGGTGATTGTGCCGGAGATTCTGAAGATTTGGCCGAAGGCGAAGCTCGGGATTCCGCTGGCGGAGCTCTTTGAGAACAATCCGGACTTGACGCAGGTGCGTTCGCGTATGCTTGCGGCAGGCGAGATCAAGCGCGACACGTATTTTGCCGCGGCGAGCTTCAATCAGAATTCGGCGCGCTTCATCGTGGGGCTGTCGAATGTGATTGACAAGATCACGCACGTCATTTATCACGCGTATGGCGCGGAGACGCCGTACAGCTGCTCGTACTACGGGTTCAAGCGCTTCCGCAATTTCAACAGCGCGTTCCCGGAGTTGAAGGGCAAGAAGATGTGGCTGACCGAGATTCGTCCGCGTTCGGATGAAGATAACCTTTGCCAGCGCATTTTCCGTGAGGCGCTTGTGATGGCGCACTACTCGTTGATGGCTGTGGCGCAGGCGGATATGGATGGGTTCAACCACCACCAGATCTATGGTATTTCGGGCGGGCTTTATCAGTCGTCGGGTTCGAGCTGGATGATTCAGTGGCGCGATGGCGGCGGCGAATATCCGGATACGACGGGTCAGAAGGGTAAGCCGCGGATGGTCGTGGGCGTTGCGGGCGCGATGTATCGCATTTTGGCGGAAGGCCTCAAGACGCACCCAATTGTGCTTCAGCACGGCACATCGAAGGGCGTTTCCAAGCCGGGCACGGATGATCCGAACTTCTATACGTCCGCGAAGGTGATGGACCAGGTTTATGCGCGGCGCATTTGGTTGAAGAACCATGGCGGGCTTTATGGCAATGAAGACAAGGTTCCGAAAGTGGATGGCGAAGTTGAATACCTCGTCACGGCCACGAAGAACCGCGACGAAATTTGCGTCCTCATGGTGAACTCGAAGCAGACGAAGGAGCGTATCCAGATTTCGCTCGGCGGGAAGAAGATTTATGCGCCGACCTATCGTACGCTTTCGTGTCCTGAGAAGTATCTGGACTGCCGCGAGATCCCGGGTGAACCGCATGCGTGGACGATGCTTTCGTGGGAAGACACGCAGTTTGGTCCGGGACAGCCAATGCCGATGGAGTCTTATGATAAGTACCTGAAGGCGAAGGCGGATGTGCTCACGATTGAGATTGAACCGAACACGGTTCAGAGCGTGACCTTCGTGGTGCGTTAAGGCATTTTGCTCGCTATCCGCGGCGGTTTTTGCGGACAAGAGACCTAGGTCAAAATCGATTTTGACCTAGGTCTCGCGCATGTGGAGACCTAGGTCTCAAGTTTGGTGTGAGAGATTTTTTGGATGTGCCGCGGAGGGTGGTTGCGTTTGGGACTAAAATATGGTATAATATTCTGTGATGGGACTTCATATTCTATCGAGTACGCGATTTGACGCGTTGACGCAGGACCTCAAGGGGAGAGTCTTGGCGTCGCGGAATTCTCTCGACGCGTTTAGGTCGCTCTCGATTGTTGTTCCGAACCCGAACGTTGGCAAGTATTTGCAGATGCGCGTATTCGCGTTTGAGTCATCTCTCGTGGCGAATTTGCGCTTTCCCTTCATGGAGGAGAGTCTGACGCGATTGCTCCGTCCGAGCCTGGATAATTCGCATGGATTTGAGTTGTTGCCGCCGCATTCGTATGCGCGAGCGATAGCTGGGATGCTGGTTGGGGCGTATGGAGAGGATGATGAACTTTTGGTTTTTCGGAATTATGTGATGGGAGGCGCGGGGGAAGTTTGTGGTGGGCATTCGGGTGTGGAGGCGCGGAAGTTGTGGGGTCTTGCGGATAAGCTTGCGATTTTGATGGACCAGTATGAGGTGCGTCGGCCGGAGATTGTGAAGAGGTGGATGGGCGGTGAAAATGCGGCTGGGACGGGAGGATGTGCACGCGGGAGTATCGAGGCTGGGGAGGCGGCGATCGCGCGGCGCTTATGGGGCGAAGGCGGCATTTTCCCGACGAGTGGGACGCGGCTTTCGTTGCGTCAACTCTTTGAGCGGGTGGAGAGGCGCATGCCGGAGGGGCCGCGGCAAACACTCTTTTTCTTTGGTCATTCGACGTTGAACATTTTGCAGGCGAGGATTTTGGTGTGGCTTGCAAGGGTCCACGATGTTTATTTTTACCACAACAATGTGTGTTTAGAATACTGGGGTGATATTGAGACGAAAGAGGAGCGCGTGGCACGTCTGGGGAAGGCGCACGATCTGGAAGAGGATATTGAGGTTGAGAATGCACTGTTGCGTTCGTGGGGGAAGGCCGGGCGTGAGACGATGCGTTTACTGGTGGATTTAGAGGAAGAGCTTGGGTCTGGTGAGGTTGAGTTTGAGTGGCAGACGCTTGTGGGAGAGGCGGCGCGAGGGAAAAAGACGGTGCTTGGGCTATTGCACGAATCGATTGAGCGGCGTACGAGCGAGATTCAAAAAGTGCCGCAAGATGCGAGTGTGCAGATTGTGGGTGCGCCGGGCGTGAGGCGTGAAGTGGAGATGGTGTACAACGCGATATTGGGGAGTGTGTGGAAGGCGCCGGGGAGTGGCACGCGGCCGTGGGGGGCGTGTTCGTTCTCGGACGTGGCGGTGTTGGTGCCAGATATGAAGACGTATCGGCCGGTGATTGAGGCGGTGTTTGATGGGCGTGGGCAGATTCCGTATGGGTTGATTGATACGACGGTGCGGGAGGAGAGCCTCTACTTGGCGGGGTTCGAGGCGCTTGTCGAGTTGGGGCGCAAGGGGCTTGGGCGCGGCAGTTTGTTTGCGATCTTGGAGAACCCGTGCGTGCAGGCGGCACTTGATTTTGCGGCGGAGGATGTGGTGGCGTGGAAAGAGCTGACGTGTGAGATGGGGGTTTTTGACGCGTATGAACAGGCGGAGGAGGCGGAGGGTTCGCGGTTCAATTGGGCGTGGGGACTCGAGCGGTTGCGTTTGGCGCAGGTGGCGTCTGAACTTGAGAATGTTGGGGTGGATGGTGGCGAGTTACCGCTTGATTTGGCGAGTGACGGGCGGGCGTTGAAGTTTTCGGAGGTGGTTGAATTTGTGTGGCGACGTGTGGAGGAGGTTTTTACGCAGGAGGAATTGACGTGTGGAGACTGGTCGGCGCGGTTTGTTGGATTGATGGCGTCTTGCCTCTCGGTGGCGGGTGGCGATGATGAGCTTGAGGGGGCGGTGCGGTTGCAGATTATCGAGACGCTTGCGGGGCTCGAGGGGATTGAGGGCGTGCACGGGTATGAG
>CAVIVB010000057.1:0-7978 GCA_963645785.1 bacterium | reverse complement strand
TCATCCTCATAAATCTTGAAGCTCGGGATTTCTCCCGCGCCAATCGCACAAAATAAACAATCGTTCTTCATGACCTATATTATACCATATTCCCGCCCCGCATTCAATCCCCAATCTCCCAAAATTTTCCTATCTATGGAGCGCGGCAGATTTTACGCGCGTACTTTTTTTAAAGTACGCTGAGATTGGAGGGCAATTACGCTGGAATTGGGGGGCAGTTGTGGGGAGATTGGAGGGCGGTTGTGGGGAGAATGAAGTGCCGCGGAGGGAGGGATGAAAAAAAGTTGAAAATTGTCTCACACAAACGGTGTCAAATATGGTATAATATACGGCATGAAACTACGCGTCAATAGAGAGTTCCTCTTACGACATTTGTTCGTCGCACTTTTGATGGTGGCGATGGGCGGATGGTTCGGTTATGATGGGTTTGTCCGTTATCCATCGATGACGGCGCGGGAGTTGTATGCCGATGCGCATAAGGGGGCGGAGCCTGCGACGACGGAGGAGGCGGTGAAGTTTCAACAGAATGCGATTCCGCGGCAGAAACAATTTATGACGATTTGTTGGCTGGCGGCGGCGGCGATTGGGTTCCATTTGTTGATGGTGGCGCGGTTGAAGTTTGAATTTGATGAGGCGGGATTCAATTGGGACGCGGCACGTTTTGCGTGGGGCGAGATTTTGGATGTGGATGAGAAGGCGTGGGCGAAGAAAGGGATTGTGCGCGTGAAAGTGGCAAAGGGTTGGGTGACGCTCGATGCGTGGCATCATATTGGGGTTGAAGATTTCAAGAAGAAGTTAGACGAAACAAAAAGCCGGAATGGTGGAATGGCAGACACAGCGGACTTAAAATCCGCAGGTCGGTAATCGGCTGTGCGGGTTCGAGTCCCGCTTCCGGCACCACTAGAAGAAGAAGGTAGAAGGTTGAAAATGTTCAAGATAAAGAAGAAGGTTGAGACGAAGGCGAATGTGATTTCGTTTGTTGGGGTATTGGAAGTTGTGCATACGCTCGCGGGGCGGATGAGGTTGCGCATTCCGTCGCTGAAGGGGCGCGAGCGCGGGATGATGGAGTTCGCGGCGAATTTGAAGCGGCTGGAGGGGATTGAAAGTGTCGCGGTGAATCCCCTTCTCGGGACGGCCTTGGTGAAATATGACGCGGCGAAATTGGAGGCGTCCTTGGTGGTGGCGGGTGCGACGAAGAGTTTTGATTTTGAGACGGCGTTTCGGATGCAGCGTTCGATTGTGGGCGGGGAATTGCGGGCGATTCATTATGCGATTAATCAGGCGATTATGAAGCGGTCGGGAGGGTTGTTGGATTTGCCGGCGTTGATGACGGTGTTATTGGTGTTTACGCTTGTGAAGGGATTGGCGGGGCGTGGGGGCGCAAAGTTTTCGCCGCTCGCGGTTTTGTGGTGGTTGCATCAATCGTTGAGAAGGAATTGAAAAAGAAATGAATCCGTTGATACAGGCCTATTTGAAGTGTGTGGGGTCGCTGCGGGTGGTACATTCGTTGCCGGGGCGGATTCGTGTGAATGTGACGGGGGTGAAGCAGTATCCGGAATTGGCGGGGAAGTTTGTTGGGATTTTTCGTGAGAGGCTGTTGAAGTTGCCGGGCGTGACGGATGCGGAGCTTTGTTTGGTGACGGGGAATTTGCTGCTCAAATACGATGTGGAGAAGACGTGCGAGGCGGAGATTGTGGCGTGGCTGGATGGGGCGTGGAAAGCTTTTTTGATGTTCCTAAATAATATAGGAGACGTGGACGAAGCAGACGAGGCGGGGGTCGCCGCGGCCGTTTCGCGATTTGTTGAGACGCTTTGAAAGAGGAGGCAAGAGGTATGTCATTTCGTTCGTCGAAGCCACCATTGTTGAAGTGTTATTTTGCGCATCGCATTCCTGGGCGGGTGAGAATTGTTTGCCGCGCGGTGAAATATTTGTCGCTTGAGCAGACGGATTTGGAAGACCATTTTTCGCAGTTGCGAGGGGTGTTGTCGCAGCGGATGAATTGTGCCGCGTCGAGCGTTGTGTTGACGTACGATGCGGATGTGACGACGGACGAAGAGTTGCTGGAATCGGTTGAGAGTTTGATTCAGATTCATTCGCTTTCGGCGTTGAGAAAAGAGCGCGAAGAGCGCAATCATTTGCTGGTGCAAGAGCGCGATTTGCATGAGGAAAAGCTCGCGACGATGTTGACGCGTGCGGGGATTGCGGGGGCGTTGTTGGTGGGGTCGTGGATTGTGAAGCGTGCGGTGCCGACGACGATTTTGGGGCGGGTGTTGATGCCGACGGGGTTTGGGGCGCTCGCGCTCGCGGGGCCGATTTTCAAGAGTGGGATTGGGGCGTTGACGCGGACGTTTTTGCCCAATGCGGATACGTTGAGCGCGCTTGCGATTGTGTCGAGTGTGGCGTCGGGGCGCGCGGGTTCGGCGTTGACGGTTTTGTTGTTGCATGATTTGGCCGAGTCGCTGACGGCGTATACGATGGACCAGACGCGGAATGCGATTCGCGATATGTTGTCGGTGGATAAGGAGTCGGCGTGGCGAGCGCCGGATGGGAAGTTGGGGTCGGTGCTGGAGCGTGTGAGCGTGAAGGAGTTGCGGCCGGGGGATTTTATTGTGGTGCATACGGGGGAGAAGATTTGTGCGGATGGCGAGGTGACGGCGGGGCATGTGTTTGTGGACCAGTCGTCGATTACGGGCGAATTTGGGCCTGTGGCGCGCGAGGCGGGCGGGAAGGTTTTTGCGGGGACGCTCGCGGTGGATGGCACGGCGATGATTCGCGTGGAGAGTGTGGGCGAAGGGACGGCGGTGTCGCGCATTATTCGGATGGTGGAGGACGCGGAAGGCAAGAAGGCGGAGATTCAGACGTACGCCGATCGGTTTTCTGCCGCGCTCGTACCGGTGAATATGACGCTTGCGTTGGCGGTATTTTTGTTTACGAAGGATGTGAACCGCGCGCTGAATATGCTGGTCATTGATTACTCGTGCGGGATTCGCTTGTCGACGGCCGCGGCACTTTCTGCGGCGATTTCGACGGCGGCGCGCAATGGGGTTTTGATTAAGGGCGGCGGAAGTTTGCAAGCGCTCACGGAAGCGGATACGCTCATTCTCGATAAGACGGGGACGTTGACGGAAGGCAAGCCGCGTGTGACGTCGATTGCGACGGTGTCGAGCGAGTATTCGCGTGATGAGATTTTGGCGCTCGCGGCCGCGGCAGAAGAGACGAGCCGCCATCCGATGGCCAATGCGATTTTGTCGCAACTCGGGCGCATGGGTGGAAAAGTGCCGCGGCATCAGGAGATTCATACGGTCGTGGGGCGCGGCGTGTGGACGAAGGTTGGGCGCAAGACGGTGCGGGTGGGGTCGAAGCGCTTTTTGAATGAGGCGGGGATTCACACGCATCCGATGAGGGAGCAGGCGTCCAAGCTTTTTGCGAATGGCGAGAGCGTGATTTATGTGGCGAGCGGGGACGAGATTGTGGGGCTGATTGGGATTCGCGATCCGCTACGGGAGAACATGAAGAAGGCGCTGAATCGGTTGCGCCTCGCGGGGGTGGACGACATTTTGCTGTTGACGGGCGACCAGGAGCAGCAGGCGGATGTTGTGGCGCGGCGCTTGGGGCTCGATGGGTTTGAATCGGAGTTGATGCCGGAAGATAAGGCGAAGGTGATTTTGCGTTTGCAAGCAAGTGGGAATGGCGTTGTGATGGTCGGGGATGGGATTAATGACGCGCCGGGGCTTGCGTATGCGGATGTGGGGATTGCGCTTGGCAAGACGCGCACGGATGTGGCGATGGAGGCGGCGGACATTACGATTGCGGGTGATAACGCGATGATGTTGCCGGCGACGTATGGGCTTGCGCGGCACACGATGGACGTGATTCGTCAGAACTTTTTCGTTTCGGTTGGTGTGAACACGGTTGGGCTTTTGCTGGGTGGGCTGGGGCTTATTCCGGTGATTGTCGGCGCGGTGATGCATAATGCGAGCACAATTTTAGTCGTGGGAAATTCGTTGAGGATTTTCTTCTATGATATGCACGACACAAAGAAGTAACTCCGCCGTGTGTACGGGTCGGGGAAGCTAAAAGACAAAACACAAAAAAGAAGGAACATGTATATGCATAAACTTAGTACGAAACAGACGCGTTGCGCGATGGCGGCGGCCCTCGCTTCCGCGGCACTTATTATTAATGGTTGCTCCAATTCGGAGAATGCGGAGGCGGGCATTGATTTGACCGCGCAAGCATTGGCCGCGGCGGAAGCTTCGGGATATCGTCCACCCGATGGCGGGGATGGCGGCACGCTCCACATTTACACGTGGTGCGACTACATTGCGCCGGATGTGTTGACGAGCTTTGAGAAGGCGCTCGGCGTCACGATTGTGGTTGATACGTTCGATTCGAATGAGGCGATGTATGCGAAGTTGAAAGCGGGCGGCACGGGCTATGACATCATTATGCCCAGCTCCTATCAAATTGCCGCGATGGCGCGTGAAGGCATGATTGATGAGCTCGATCATTCGAAGATTCCAAATGTCAAGGCGAACTTTGATGCGTCGTTTGCGTCGCAGATTTTGGACCCAACGTTCAAGTATAATGTGCCGTACGCCGTGACGTACACGGGGTTCGCGTATGCGAAGAATCGCATTCCGGAAGGCGCGGATGTGAATAGCTGGTCCATCTTGGGGAATGCCGCGCTCAAAGGGCGCATCTCGCTTCTCGATGATATTCGCGAAGTGATTGGCGCGGGGCTGATGTACTTGGGGTATTCCATCAATTCGACGAAGGCGAAGGAAATTGACGCGGCGGTGGACCAGGTTCTGAAGTGGCGCGCGAACATTCGCAAGTTCGATTCGGAAAGCTATAAGACGGAAGTCCCCGGCGGCGCGACGTACCTGGGGCATGGCTACTCGACCGATACGACGCAAGTCATCGTCGGCGATGAAGAAGCTGGCGCGAGCGCACGTGACGACATCGGTTTTGCGCTTCCGAAAGAAGGCTACACAATCGCGTTCGATGAAATGGTTTTGTCCAAGTCTGCCAAGCGTAAGGACCTCGCCTACGCCTTCATGAACTACATCTATGATGGCGATGTGGCCGCGGCAAATATGGATTACATTTGCGGACCCAACCCCGTCAAGCCGGGCATCGAAAAGCTCGACGCGGACTATCGCGCGTTGATTGTGCTTTCGCCAGAACAACTCAAGATTGGCCAAGTCCTGAAAGGCTTCGACGATCAGCCGGAAGTTCAAGACCTCTATAACAAAGCTTGGGACCGCATCAAAGCGACCGAGGCGAAGTAAGTCGAAGAGGGCGTGGTGTGATCGCGGCAATTTTCTTTGCGCTCGTGACAAGCGCGGCAGAAATTTCTTCGGCTTCTTCAAATGCGCCTTATTTGGTGATCAATTTGGAGACCGTGCCGTATCACATCACGCACCTTGAGGATGTTCCCGCGGATGGGTGGAGCGATGAATACAAAACGGACAAACTTGTTTTGCGGCGAATTGAAGCACCGCGGCATGTTTACTATGCGGGTATTTTTGAGGTGACGCATGCGCAATGGTCCAGGGTGATGGGCGGAGAAAAGACGAACTCCACAAAGCCGAAAGATTGGGTCTCGTGGGATATGATTCGCGGGGATGAAGTGGTTTATGATTGGCCCACGGTAAAAGGCGTTGCGACGAATAGTTTCATGGGGGTGCTCCGTGCGCGAACAGGTTTAGACACGCTCGATTTGCCAACGGAAGAAGAATGGGAATATGCCGCGCGCGGGGGCGTGACAACGAAGTGGCTGTGCGGGGCGAGCGAAGACACGCTCGCGGAATGGGCGTGGTACCGGGCAAACAGTTCGGACCGCACACATGAAGTTGGGCAAAAGAAACCCAACGCATGGGGACTTTATGATGTGGAAGGCAACGTTTCGGAATGGTGCTTGAATCTGATTTATGGTGAATACCGCGCCTTACGTGGTGGCGCATATGATACCGATGCCGTTCGCACGGCCCTTGGCTATCGTTATTATCACTCCCCTTCAATTTGCACAGACTTCTATCTTGGTCTGCGCGTCTTCTGCCGCGGATTGTAGACATGCCGATTTTGTCGCGGCAGATTTTGCTAACACATTTGGTCTGAAATATGGTATAATATTCTTTATTCTGATTGGTCAAGAAAAGGACAGAGAAAATGAAGAAGCTGATGTTGGTGTGTGCGGTGATTTGTGCCGCGGGAATGCGCGGCAGTTTTGCCGCGGAGAAGGTTTCGCTTGATGGCGTGTGGGATTTCACGTTTCGGAAAGGCGGGGCGATTGAAGAGGCCGCGGCAGATTTTGTTGCGGCGGACAAGATGATGGTACCGGGATGTTTTGATGTGATGCCGCGGTATTATAATTTGCGAGGGCTGGCGCAGTATCGAAAGGTGATACATTTGGATGAGGCGGTGGCGCATGCGTATTTGCGTGTGAAAGGGATGGGGCTTGTCGCAAAGTTTTTTGTGGATGGTCGCGAGGTTGCATTTTCGCCGTATGCATGGAGTACGCTGGAGATTCCGTTGGGGGCGCTGGAGGCGGGGCGTCATGAGATTGTGGCGGCGTTGGACAATCGGATTACGGCGAGGCCAGAAGATTTGTTTCAACCGCATTATGACTTTTATGGTTCGGGCGGATTTTATCATGGGATTGATTTAGTGACGTATCGCCGCGCGGCAGAAATTTCGCGGGTGTATGTGCGGACGATGGATTATCGGACGGGGAAGGTTGAATTGGAATTGGGGTTTGTGGGCGAGGCGCCGAAAGGGAAAGAGTTGAAGGCGCGTGTGGCGTTTGATGAGGGGTCGGCGCAGGATATTTTGTTTGAGGATTATAAGGCGGTGGTGAGCGTGCCGAATTTCAAGTTGTGGAGTCCGGAGGCACCGAATTTGCATAGGGTGAAAGTTGCCGCGGAGGGGTTGGGCGAGAAGGTGGAACGCTTTGGGATTCGCGAGATTAAGACAGAAGGAAAGAAAATCCTTTTGAATGGGAAGGAGCTTTATTTGCTGGGGGTGAATCGGCATGAGTCGCATCCGGAATTTGGGTATGCGACGGGGAAGCCGTTGATGATGGAGGATGTGCAGATTATGAAGGACTTGGGATGCAATTATGTGCGTGGGTCGCATTATCCGCAGACGGAGGATTTTCTTGATTTATGTGATGAGGCGGGGTTGATGGTTTGGGAAGAGTCGCTTGGCTGGGGGAATTGGGAAGTCAATTTGACGAATGAAGTATTTTGTGCGCGGCAGATTGAACAGACGCGGATGATGGTGCGCAATTCGTTCAATCATCCGGCGATTATATTTTTTGGGTTCTTGAATGAGAATGGGTCGAGCACGCTGCCGGGGAAGGAATTGATTCGGAAATTGTGCGAGACGATTCGAGCGGAGCGGTCGGGTCGGCTTGTGACGTGGGCGTGCCACCAGGTGATGAGTCATGATTTGGGGAATGAGTTCACGGATGTGATGGCGTACAATGCGTATCCGGGGTGGATTAATGAGCCGGATCCGGTGGACAATGCGACGCTTGTGAAGGCGTGTCAAGATGCGACGACGGCGAATGTGACGACGCTGAGGAAGGACTTTGGGGATAAGCCGATTATTGTCGCGGAGATGGGGACGTGCGGGATTTATGGGCATCATGACCGAGGCGGGGCGCAATGGACGGAGGAATTTGAGGCGGAGTGGTTGGACGCGGCGATTCGTTCGGTGTTTGCGAACAAGGAAGTTGTTGGGTTTACGATTTGGCAATATGCGGATACGCGGAGTTATTTCCGCGGCGGATCGAATATTCGCGGGAAGCCATTTGCGATGAATTTGGCGGGGGTCGTGGATGGGTATCGGCGGGAGAAGCTGGCGACGGGTGTGGTGAGGAAGTTGTTTAAGGCGAAGGCGGCGGAGAAGTAAGTGCGGCGGATTTGGTGTTTTCCTGGGTAACGTTAGGTGAGTTCCTGGGTAACGTCA
>CAVIVB010000056.1:0-8253 GCA_963645785.1 bacterium | reverse complement strand
AAGATGGTGAAGGTTTCATATTGTCCGATGCCGGAAGAAACGCAACGCGAATACACGATGGTCTTGCAAAAGGAACGGGGCGGGGCGAAGACGAAGTTTGAGATGTTGGCACTCTTGATGAAGCTTCGACGTATTGCAAGCCGCGGCAAGGTGGGCGCGTTTATGGAGCAGCTTGATGAGGCCATTGATGGTGGGCATCGGGTTTTGGTGTTCTCGCAATTTGTGTCGCAGCTGACCGAGCTCAGGAAGGAACTTGAGAAAGAAGAAATTCCATATTGCTACTTGGATGGATCAACGAAAGATCGGCTTGGGGAGTGCAACACGTTCAATCGCACGCCGGGGATTCCTGTTTTTTTGATCTCACTGATGGCCGGCGGCACAGGGCTCAATTTGACAGGCGCGGATATGGTGATGCATTATGATCCGTGGTGGAATCCAGCGGTGGAAGATCAGGCGACGGACCGTGCGCACCGCATTGGACAGAAGAAAAAAGTGTATGTCGTCAAGCTCATTGCTGCAGGGTCAATCGAAGAGAAAGTTCTCGCGTTGCAACGGAAGAAACAGGCTCTTATTGCCGCAACGGTGTCGACAACAGATGCCGCGATTGTGGAAAAGTTGACGACCGAAGACTTGGCCGAATTGCTCAGCTAAGCTTTGCGCTTGGCTTTAGAACTGGGGTTTGATTTGGTGCGCGGCAAAACTGCCGCGGTGAGTTCACCTTTCGCTAAGCGAACGTTGATTTCCGTCGCGGGGAGGACGGTTGTGGCATCACGCAAAACATTGCCGCTTGAGTCCGTCACAAGTGCATAGCCGCGATCGAGAACGCCATAAGGTGAGAGGAGATTGAGTTTTGCCGCGGCATTAGCAAGGCGTGAATCCACTTTAGAAAGTGCAAGTGTAAGGGCTGGTGCCATTTTACTTTGCGCAAGGCTCACGCGTTGGTTCGCTTGTGAGAGGGCTAAGCGAAGTGAAGGGATCAGTTTGGCTGAGGCATTTTCAAGACGCGCAGTGGCACGTTCAAGCGTAGACGTAAGAACTGATGTAAGAGTATCCGTCAAGTGATCAAGACGTTGTGTCGCCCAATCGATACGAGCGCGAAGAGCAGTCGCAAGCGCGGTTTGATGAGTTGCGAGCGAGCGACGCAAATCAGCAAGGACAGGCACCGCAATTTCCGCCGCGATGGAAGGTGTGCCCGCACGAACGTCCGCGGCAAAATCGCAAAGCGTAAAGTCTGTTTCATGGCCGACAGCGGAGATAGTAGGAATGCGACACGCGGCGAGTGTTCGCACAAGTTGTTCATCATTGAAACAAAAGAGATCCTCAAAAGAACCACCACCACGCGCGATAATAAGGAGATCAGGTGTCCAATTCGTTTTGATCGATTGAAAATACTCAATGCCTTTAATGAGTGCACGTGGAGCCTCGGTACCTTGAACGACGGCTGGATAAAGGCGTATTTCAAGATTGGGGAAGCGCCGCGTAAGAACCTTACACATGTCGTGAATGACAGCGCCTGATTCACTTGTAACAATGCCAATACGCCGCGGCATCTTAGGCAAAGGCTTCTTGCGAGATGAATCAAAAAGGCCTTCCGCACCAAGCTTCATTCTGAGCTCGACGTACTTTTGCATCAGCTCGCCTTCGCCTACAAGCTTAGCGGCAAGAACGATCATGCGATAAGTGCCACGTTGTGGGTATACAGAAATATTGCCAAAAACAAGAAGCTTAACACCGTCACGCAAACGTGCAAGAATACCTGGATGCTTCGCTTCGCAACGTACGAGGGCGTCCTTGAACATGATGGCGGAAATTTGAGCGGTCGCATCTTTGAGCGTGAAGTAGGCCGTCCCAGAAGGATAGACTTTGAGCCCGCTAATTTCTGCTTCGAGTGTGATGCGCGAGAAAGATGCCTCCAACGTTTTAGACAAACATTGAGTCAACGTCGTGACAGTATAAACAGGACGTTCCTCGGCCATATCAATGTTGCCTCATAAGAACAGACGCATGCGTCACACGATGACGCGCACGTAAAGAATGAATACCAACAGAAAGGATTGTCCCAACCGCAAAAAAAGCACTCAGCAAGTTTGTGCCGCCATAACTAAAGAAGGGAAGGGCCATACCTTTTGTCGGCAAGGCTTCGCACACAACGCCAATATTAAACGATGCTTGAAAGAAAATAATAAAGGCCATTCCCATGACGAGCAAACGTCCAAAACGATCCGTCGCATGGGCCGCGATATAAATAGCAAAAACAAAAAAGAGAACAAAGAGCAGAAGTGCAACAGCAGAAAAGATAAGTCCCAACTCTTCTGCTCCAATGGCAAAAATAAAATCAGTATGCGCTTCCGGAAGGTAGTATTGCTTCTGCATTGATTCATTGAGACCAACGCCCCATATGCCGCCATTCTTGATTGCAACAAGTGCCATCTTGGCTTGGTATGCGGCACTTTTCGCCGCAGGATCAAGTGCCGCCATCGCACCATCAGCCGAAGCGTCTGAACCGAAAAACGCCATCAAGCGCGCCATACGATTGCGATTGGCAAGAAGTTTCACAATGAAGACACCGAAGCCACCACAAAACATAATAAAGATTTGAGAAAGGCGCACGCCAGCAAGCCACATCATCAACAACCCCGAGCACCCCACAACCATCATAGAACCAAAATCTGGCTCAATCAAAACAAGTCCCGCAAGAACACCAATAATAAAGATAGGAACAAAAAAACCATTCCGCCACAATTCAACACGCCAACCCGCACGGTCAAGCCATGTCGCAGTTGCAATCACAACAGCGAGCTTTGCAAGCTCGCTCGGCTGCAAACGCACAGGCCCCAGCGAAATCCAACGATGCGAACCATTGATGGCGCGGAAGCCAAAAACCGCCACGAGCAAAACAACCACCACAATGTAGAAGAACACCGTAAGAAGCCACTGATTCCGCCAACGATGATAATCAAACAGCGCAACGCACGTCGCAAGAATAATCCCGCCTACCAAATAGACGAACTGCCGCTTCATAAAAAAGTAGGCATCGCCATGCAAACGCACACCGTTCGCCTCGCTGGCGCTGGACAAAATGATAAGGCCCAGTGTCACGAGTGACATGACAACCAGGCCAAATCCAAATAGCGCGGACTTGCGCATCCGTCGTTACTGTTGCGCATCGGCCGGGAGCTTGATGACCTGGCCGGGCTTGAGTTGATCGTTATCACCAAGGTTGTTGAGCTCGCGAATGGCCGCAGCCGTCACGCCGAACGCGATCGAAACACCTGTCATGTCATCGCCTTCTTGCACGACATACGTATTCGCCGAGGCCGCCTTGGCCGCATCTTCCGCAACAGGCGCAACCGCTTCCGGCGCAACCACAGGAGCTTCAACCACGGCCTTTTCTTCGACAGCCTTAGGTGCTTCAACAACCGGCTTTTCAACCTTCTCAACCGCCTTCTTCTCAACCTTCTTGTCGGCCTTCACCGCAGGCTTCGCCGCGACCTTCGCATCCTTCGCAGGCGCAGCCGGCTTCACAACCTTCTCCGCCGGAATCTTCAGCTTCTGCCCCACGCGCACCATATCCTTCGAAAGACCATTGAGTTCCTTGAGCTGGCGAATGTTGATGCCGTTACCATACGCAATCGCGCCGAGCGTATCGCCCGACTTGACGACATACTCCTTCGTCGCGCCCGTATACGGCGCATAAGCCTTCGCCGCCTTCGGTGCCGCCTTCACTTCTGCCGCGACCGCCGGCACATCAAACTTGCCCGGCAATTTCAACTTCTGCCCCACGCGCACAACATCACCCTTGATGGACGGATTCGCCTTCTTGATCGCAGCAATCGTCACGTTGTACTTCTTCGAAATCTTCGCGAGGTAGTCACCGCTCTGCACCGTGTAAATCGTATACTCCGGCTCCGCAGCAACAACTGCCGGCGCAGGTGGTGGCGGCGGCGGAAGCGGCTTCACTTCAACAACGCACAGGCAATTCGCCGCGCCACACGCACACGGCTTCGCATGCTTCGTCCCCGGCGCGCACGTGCACGACTTCTCCTCCACCACAACCGGTGCAGGCTCAACCGTCTTCACCTCTGTCGTCGTCACGGTCTTCACCTCATTCTGAGGCTCCCCCGCACCACGCTTATAATCCGGATCCTTACAACCCGTAATCGTCGCAACTGCCGCGACGCCCAACACAATGCCTAACTTCTTCATATTTTTGTTTGTCCTTCTTTTTTGACGAGCTCCGCGAAAACATCTCCGCGTTGCTCAAAATCCTTAAACTGGTCAAAGCTCGCAGTCCCCGGCGAGAGCAAAATCGTCTCCCCCTTCCCTGCATCGCGAAACGCACTCGCCACCGCCTTGTCCATCGTGCCGCACATCTCGCACTCCACCGCGCCCTTCCACGCCGCGGCAAACGCCTCCGCGCTCCGACCAATCAAATAAATCTTCTTCACGTACTTCTTCAAGCACTCTCTCGCCACCGTCGGGTCATCACATTTCGCAAGCCCGCCCGCGATCAACCGCACCCCACCGCCACACATCGTGACCCCCGCCTCCAGCGCGGCAATACTCGTCGCCTTCGAATCATCCACGCACCGCACGCCACGCCAAACGCCCACCTCATTCATCCGATGCGGCAACGCCTCATACGCACGAAACGCCGCGGCAATCTCCTCACGCCCCAATCCCGCCACACGCATCAGCGCCGCGGCAATCGTCCCATTCGGTTGCAAAATCTCATTGCCAAAATACGACCCCGCCACCAACTCGTCAAACTGCTCCAGCCCCACCGGCCCCTCAATCCGCGCCTTCGCCATCGTCAGCAATTTCCGCTTCAACGCATGATACGCCGCCAGCGTCCCATGCCGATCCAAATGGTCTGCCTGCAAATTCAAAATCGCCGCGGCCTCGAATGTGTTCGCCGGCAAATTCGTCGTCTCCATCTGGAACGAACTCACCTCCACAACCGCCCAATCCACACCGCCTTCAACCGCAACCTCGCTCACCGGCTTGCCAAAATTCCCACACGCCACGGCCCGCACGCCCCCAACCCGATTGATCCCATCCGTCACAACCTTCACAACGCTCGACTTCCCCTTCGACCCCGTCACCGCAATCATCCGCACCCCCTGCCGCGCCAACTCCTCAACCCCAAATTGCAACTCGCTCACAAGCGCCAAATGCCGCGCCTCACACGCCTTCACCATCGCATGCCCCATCGCCAACCCAGGCGACACAACCGCGAACGAACACCCTTCCAACATCGCCTCATCCGCGGCACTTTTTTGCGCATCATCATACACGCACGTCTTGTACCCAAGGCGCTTAGCAAGTGCTTCCGCGGCGCGTCCACTGCGCCCGTAGCCGAGTATGGCAATCTTAGAAGTCAAGGTTTCGAACGTTCAATGCATTGTCCTCAATAAATTTCCGCCGCGGCTCAACCTCATCGCCCATCAACAGCGTAAACATCTGATCCGCCGCCACCGCATCACTCAACTTCACGCGCAACATGTGCCGCTTCTCCGGATTCATCGTCGTGTCATACAGCTCGTTCGCATTCATTTCGCCCAAGCCCTTAAATCGCGAAATCGTCAGCCCCACACGCCCCTGCGCACGCACATCATCCAGCACCTTCTTCAGCCCACCGCCAAAGTAATCCGCCGGCTCATACCCATACGCGCTCAAACTCGAAAATTCCTTCCGCAACATCGACGCCCCGCTCCCTTGCGCGTTCGCATCCGACACCAATTCCTCCGGCTTGTACCCGCGCTCCTCCACCATCTTGCACGTCGCCTCAATCTCGGCCAAAAGCGTCATCAACGCCTTCGCACGCTCCTTATCAAGTACGCTCCCATCCTTCCCCTTCACTTCGTAATCGTCCAACCCCAACGTCAGAAGCTTCGTCGTCAAATCCCCATCCGTCAACACGTACTCAATATTCTTCTTACGCTCCACCTTGTAAAGCGGCGGCTGCGCCAAATAAATGTATCCCTTCTCAATCAGCTCTGGCATCTTCCGATAGAAGAAGGTCAACAACAACGTCCGAATGTGCGCACCATCCACATCCGCATCGGTCATGATCACAATCTTATGATACCGCGCCTTCGAAATATCCCACTCTTCACCAAACCCACAGCCAATCGCCGTTATCAGCGTCCGAATTTCCGCGTTCGCCAGCATCCGGTCAATCCGCGCCTTCTCCACATTCAAAACTTTGCCGCGCAACGGCAAAATCGCCTGCGTCGCACGGTCACGACCCGTCTGCGCCGAGCCACCTGCAGAATCACCTTCCACCAAGTAAAGCTCAGTCTTCGCCGGATCCCGCTCCGAACAATCGCGCAATTTCCCCGGCAGCGACAGCCCATCCATCACGCCCTTGCGCCGCGTCGATTCCCTCGCCGCACGCGCCGCCTCACGCGCACGACACGCCAAAAGCGTCTTCTCAATAATCACCTTCGCGACCGCCGGGTTCTCATCAAAAAACGTCATCAACTTGTCCGCGACAATCGACCCCACAATCCCTTCAACTTCACCATTCCCAAGCTTCGTCTTCGTCTGCCCCTCAAACTGCGGCTGCGGCACTTTCACGCTCACAATCACCGTCAGCCCTTCGCGCATATCATCGCCCGTCAACGAATCCTTCGCCTTAATCAAACCATTGTCCGTCCCATACTTATTAATCGTACGCGTCAAAGCGCCGCGGAACCCCGACAAATGTGTGCCGCCCTCAACCGTGTGAATGTTGTTGCAGTACGTCTGCTCCAGCGTCGTGTAGCAATCCGTATATTGCATCGACACCTCCGCCTGCACCATCCCCGTCAAGCCTTCCTTCTCGCCCTCAAAATGAATCACTGGCGACAGCGCCTTCTTGTTCGCATTCAAGTACGTCACAAACTCATCAATCCCGCCCTCATAATGGAACGTCTCCTCATGATGCTGCTCACCCTCATCATCACGAAAATGAATCGTCACGCCCTTGTTCAAAAACGCGAGCTCCCGCATGCGGTTGCACAGCGTCTCCCACTTGAACGCATGACACGAAAAAATCGTATGGTCCGGGAAGAACGTCACCTTCGTCCCCGTCTCGTCCCCACACTCGCCCACAACCTCCAATGGCTTCGTCACATGCCCACGCGAAAACTCAATGTGGTGAATCTTTCCGCCGCGCTTCACCTCCACCTTCATCCATTCAGACAAGGCATTCACACAGCTCACACCCACACCATGCAACCCGCCCGACACCTTGTAGTTCGACCCGTCAAATTTACCACCCGCATGAAGCACCGTCAGCACAACTTCAATCGCCGGACGATGCTGCGTCGGATGCATATCAACCGGAATCCCGCGCCCATTATCTTGCACCGACAAGGACCCATCCGCATTGATCACCACATCAATCTGTGAGCAATACCCCGCCAACGCCTCGTCAATCGAATTGTCCACCACTTCATAAACCAAATGGTGATACCCGCGTTCTCCTGTGTCGCCAATGTACATAGCAGGACGCTTCCGGACGGCTTCCATGCCCTCCAGTACTTGAATATTCTCGGCGTTATAATTACTCACTTCGTCTGACATTCTTCTAATACCTTTTTGCGACCTATATTATACCATATTTGACACCAAATTGGTAGTGGAAATTTCATCTTTTTTCATCTACTTTACGCCCCCAAAATCTAGCCAAGTTACGCGCGTAACTTACCTAGAGTACGCGCGTAACTTAGCTAAATTACGCGGAAAATCTGCCGCAGAGGAGGCTATATTACTTGTAAACGATCCGGGCGTAGGTGTCGCGTTGGACGGTGCGGGTGTAAGTGACCGCAGGAAGTCCAAAGAGCATTGCGTAGAATGGCGTCGTTTGACGAATGCCGGCCGCCTTTTCAAGAAGCTCCGGAATCTCCTTTTGAACAAGGCGCAAGAAGCCACACCAGCAGGTGGCGAGTCCATTCGCATTGGCGAGAAGCTCGAAATAAGTAACCGCCGCGGCAATATCTTCGTTCGGAGTCGTCACGCCCGGCGTTGTTTCATCGGACGAAATAATCACCATCGCGGGCGCGCCGCGGAAGAACATGTCGCTCTTGCCTTGACGAAGTTTGATGGCGGGAACGGCGAGCCACCGCGGCAGAAGTTTCGCCCCTTCACGATGTTCCTCGATCGCCTTCAAAAATCTGCCGCGAAACGCGTTCATCGATTCGCGATTCGCGTAGCACGTAAAGGTCAAATCGCGCGCATTGCATCCCGTCGGGCAATTGCCAAGCG
>CAVIVB010000055.1:0-8331 GCA_963645785.1 bacterium | reverse complement strand
CTTACGCGCGGGGGAAAAACTAGGGCGCGGGGGATTTTGGGGGCGGGGGAAAATGAAGATTTTGGGGGTGGAGGGTTGAAAGTTGGGCGGGAATATGGTATAATATAGGTCATGAACAATTCTACAAAAGAAAATAAGATGTCGAACTTTCGGTGGATGATTTGTTCGCTGCTCTTCTTCGCGACGACGGTGAACTATTTGGACCGACAGGTTCTTTCGTTGACGTGGAAAGATTTCATTGCGCCAGAGTTCCATTGGACGGATGCGGACTATGGTGTGATCACGGGGTATTTCTCCTTGATTTATGCGATTTGCAATTTGTTCGCGGGGAAGTTTGTGGATTGGATGGGGACGAAGAAGGGATACATGTGGGCGATTTTTATTTGGTCGCTGGCGGCGTGTTTGCATGCGTTTTGCGGATGGGGGACGTTCCATTTGGTGGATGGGGTTGATTCGATTGAGGCGATGAAGGCGCTGCAGACGGGGAGCGCGGTGGCGTTGTCGGTGGCGAGTGTTTCGGTGTGGTTGTTTTTGGGGTGTCGGTGTTTGCTGGCGTTGGGCGAGGCGGGGAACTTTCCTGCGGCGATTAAGGTGACGGCTGAATATTTTCCGCCGAAGGACCGTGCGTTTTCGACGTCGATTTTCAATTCTGGATCGAGTGTGGGGGCGCTTGTGGCGCCGGCGACGATTCCTTTGATTGCGGAACATTGCGGTTGGGAAATGGCGTTCATTATTATTGGTGCGTTGGGATTTGTGTGGATGGGATTTTGGCAATTCCTTTATCAGAAGCCAGCGGAGAATAAGCGGGTGAACGCGGCGGAATTGGCGTACATTTCAGGGGGCGAAAGTGCCGCGGAGGTGAGCAAGGAAAAAGCGCCGCGGGAGGAGAGCGAGAAGGGGATTTCGTATTGGCATGCGTTTTCGTTGCGGCAGACGTGGTCCTTGGTGTTGGGGCGCGTGTTGACGGATGGTGTGTGGTGGTTCTTCTTGTTTTGGACGCCGGGATATTTGTCGGACCAATTTGGGTATAAGAGTTCGTCTGGGATGGGGATGGCACTCATCGTGACGCTGTATGCGATTGTGACATTTGCGTCGATTTATTTGTGCAAGTTGCCGACGTACATGGTGGAGAAGAAGGGGATGAATCCGTATGAAGGGCGGATGGTGGCGATGTTGTTGTTTGCGTGTTTTCCGCTTTTGGCGTTGGGGGCGCAGCCGCTTGGGAGTGTGAGTGCGTGGTTTCCGGCGATTTTGATTGGCTTTGCGTGTGCGGGGCATCAGGCGTGGAGCGCGAACATTTATTCGTGCGTGTCGGACATGTTCCCGAAGAGTTGCATTGGGACATTGACGGGGATTGCGCAATGTGCCGCGGGGTTGGGGTCGTTCGCGATTAATATTTGTGCGGGGCGGTTGTTTACGTATGCGGCGGAGAAGGGGGATGCGTTTGCGTTTTGTGGGTATACGGGGAAGCCGGCGGGATACATGATTGTGTTTTGTTATTGCGCGGTGGCGTATTTGGTGGGCTGGGCGTGTATGAAGTCGCTCGTGCCGCATTACAAGAAGGTTGAACTTTAAGAATCAGAAAGAGAAGGAGAAAACAAATGAAGCAAGGTTGGAGATGGTATGGTGAGCGTGACGCGATTTCGTTGAAGGAGATTCGTCAGGCTGGAGTGACGGATGTGGTGGCGGCGCTGTATGGGCGCAAGCCGGGCGAGGTGTGGCCAGTGGCGGAGATCAAGGCGCTCGCGGCGAAAGTGAAGGCGGCGGGGATGGTGTGGAGCGTTGTGGAATCGGTGCCAGTGCATGAGGACATCAAGCGGCATTCGGGGGACTGGGAAAAGTACATTGAGAATTACAAGAAGACGCTCATCAATTTGGCGAAGTGCGGGATCAAGACGGTGTGTTATAATTTCATGCCGGTGTTGGATTGGACGCGGAGTGATTTGGCGTATGAATTGCCGGATGGGTCGACATGCTTGGGGTATAATGAGTATGAGGTTGCGGCGTTTGATATGTTTGCGTTGAAGCGCAAGGGGGCTGAGGCGGATTACGATGCGAAGACGAAGGCGAGGGCAAAGAAGTTGTGGGCGGCGTATAAGCCGGCGGAGAGGAAGCGCGTGGAGAAGTCCATTTTGACGGGGCTACCGGGGACGGTGGATGATTTGACGCCGAAGCAATTCTTGGCGGCGCTTGCGACGTACAAGGGGATTGGCGACAAGGAATTGAGGAAGAATATGTACGACTTCTTGAATGCGATTTCGCCAGTGCTGGACAAGTACGGGATTGATATGTGCATTCATCCGGACGATCCGCCGCATCCGATTTTTGGGTTGCCGAGGATTTTGTCGACCGCGGCAGATATTCGCGAGATGGTGAAGAAGTGTCCGTCGAAGCATGTTGGGTTGACGTTGTGCACGGGGTCGCTGGGCGGGTCGTTGGAGAATGACGAGGTTGCGATTTTCAAGGAATTTGCGAAGCGGATTTTCTTCTGTCATTTTCGGAATTTGGAATATGAGGAACCGGGTGTGTTTCATGAGTCGCATTGTCATTTGACGGGCAAGACGGATTTGCCGGCGTTGATGATTGAATTGTTGAAGGAGGAAAAGCGCCGCGGTGAGGGGATTGTGGTGCGGCCGGACCATGGGCGGTTGATGGAGATTGACAAGGGGCGCACGTGTTATTGTGGGTATTCGTATGGCGGGCGGCTTGTTGGGCTTGCGGAATTGCGTGGGCTTGAGATTGCGCTCAAGTATGTGTATCCGAAACTTGCAGGAGGAAAATAAGATGAAGAATGTTCCATATATTAATGATGAATTTTTGCTCAACACGCGGACGGCGCGGGAGCTGTATCATCGGTATGCCGAGGCGCAGCCGATCATTGATTATCACTGCCATTTGCCGCCGAAAGAGATTGCGGAAGATCAGCGGTGGGCGAACATGACCGAGGTGTGGTTGGGGGGCGACCACTATAAGTGGCGGCAGATGCGGTCGAATGGGATTCCGGAAGATTGCATCACGGGGGCGGCGCCGGCGTATGAAAAGTTTGTCGCGTTTGCGGAGACGATGGAGCGGCTTGTGGGGAATCCGTTGTTTGATTGGTCGCATTTGGAATTGGCGCGTTACTTTGGTGTGACGGAGCGTTTGTCGACGGCGACGGCGGAGAAGATTTGGAAGGCGTGCAATCGCAAGCTGGCGGGGAAGAATTTCTCGGCACGGGGTTTGATGAAGATGTCGAACGTGGCGGTTGTGGCGACGACGGATGATCCGACGGATACATTGGAGTATCATTTGGCGATTGCGAAGAAGCCGTTTGGGACGAAGATTTTGCCGGCGTGGCGGCCTGATAAGGCGTCGAAGATTGACGAGGTGAAGGCGTGGAATGCGTGGATGGATAGGCTTTCTGCCGCGGCGGGGATGAGCGTCAAGACGTGGGATGATTATCTCGCGGCGATGGCGAAACAGCATGCGTTCTTTGCGAAGGCGGGGTGCGTGATTTCGGATTATGGCGTGACGGAAATTTTTGCTGCGCCGTATACGGAGAAGGATGTCGCGCGTATTTTCAAGAAGGCGCGTGGGGGCGTGCGGGTGACTGAAGAGGAGGCGCTGAAGTTCAAGAGCGCGTGGTTGTATGAAGGGTTGAAGGCGGATGCCGCGGCGAATTGGACGGCGCAGATTCATTGCAATTGTTTGCGCAATACGAACTCGGCGATGATGAAGGCGCTTGGGCCGGATACGGGGTTTGACACGATTGGTGAGTGGAGTCCTGTGACGCCGCTTGCACGTTTGTTTGACCGTTTGGAGCAGACGGATTCGATTCCGCGGACGATTTTGTATTCGCTCAATTCGAAGGATATGGAGGCGCTTGCGGCGTTGATGGGGTGCTTTCAGAAGGGGCCGACGCGCGGCAAAATTCAGCTGGGCGCGGCGTGGTGGTTCTTGGATCAGAAGGATGGGATGCGCAAGCAATTGGAGGCGCTCGCGGCACTTGGGTGCTTGGGGAATTTTGTTGGGATGCTGACGGATTCGCGTTCGTTCTTGAGCTACACGCGCCATGAATATTTCCGGCGTTTGCTGTGTCGTAAGTTGGGCGAAGAAGTGGAGGGCGGAGAACTGCCGCGCGACTTGAAGTGGCTCGGCGGGATTGTCGCGGATATTTCGTATCGCAACGCGCAGGCGTATTTCTTTGGCTCGTAAGGGGTGCGTAGGGTCCGTTCGGTATGAGTGGTTTTGTTCATCTTCATCTTCACACGACCTATTCCTTGTTGGATGGGCAGTGTCAAATCAAGCCTCTTGTCGCGCGAGCGAAAGAGCTGGGGATGAATGCGCTCGCCGTGACGGACCATGGCAATTTGTTTGCGCTCAAGGCGTTTTACGATGAATGCCGCAAGCAGGGCATCAAGCCGATTTTGGGCGTGGAAGCGTATGTGACCTCGACGGGCGATTATACGAAGCGCGACAAAACGGAGCGCCGTCATCACTTGTGTTTGCATGCGAAGAACTTGACGGGCTACCACAACTTGGTGCGGCTGATGTCGCTTGCGCATATCAATGGGTTTTACCATAATGCGCGTATTGACCACACGCTTCTTGAGAAGTATCACGAGGGGTTGCATTGTTCGTCGGCATGTATCGCGGGTGAGGTGGCGCACGCGATTGATATTGGCCGCATGGATGAGGCGGAGCGGATTGCGCGGTGGTACCATGATTTGTTTGGCGATGATTATTCGCTTGAAGTGATGTTGCATCCGCCTGGAAAGGGTGAGCGTACAAAGACGGCCGAGCCCATTCCCGCCAAGCGCATTCAAGATTTCCATGAACTTTACGCGCGGCAGACCAAGATTGTTCAAGGCATGATTGAGCTTGGCCACAAGCTCGGCATCCGCATTGTTGCGACGAACGATGTGCACTTCTTAGACGCGGCAGATGATGATTCGCACGATGTCCTTCTTGCGCTTTCAACGGGCGAGCGGATGTCGAGCGAGAAGCGCATGATTTACACGGGGCAAGAGTATTTCAAGACGGAAGAAGAAATGCTCCAGCTCTTCCCCGACCATCCTGAATTCCTCGCGGCTTCGCAAGAAATTGCCGACCGCGTAGAAGAGTACGAATTGAATTCGCCGCCGATTATGCCGAAGTTCCCGATTCCCGAATCGTTCGGCACGGAAGAAGCGTACGCGGCAAAATTTGATGAGAAGGCTTTGCGCGAAGAGTTCAAGAATTTCGATAAGCTCGGCGGCGTTGACAAGGTGCGGCGTATCAAGTTTGAGGCCGATTATTTGGAATACTTGACGATGGAAGGCGCGAAGCGGCGTTGGGGCGAGGCGCTTCCAGCAGATGTGGCCGAGCGCGTCAATTTTGAGCTCAACGTCATCAAGCAGATGGGCTTTCCAGGCTACTTCTTGATCGTTTACGACTACATCAACAACGCGCGCAAGATGGGCGTCTGGGTTGGGCCGGGGCGTGGAAGTGCCGCGGGCGCCGCGGTCGCGTATGCCCTCGGAATTACGAATGTCGACCCGCTCAAATTTGATTTGCTGTTCGAACGCTTCTTGAATCCTGATCGTATTTCGATGCCGGATATTGACGTTGACTTCGATGATGCGGGCCGTGGCCGCGTCCTTGAATACGTGACGCAAAAGTACGGACAAGATCATGTTGCGCACATCGTCACCTTTGGTCAGATGGCCGCGAAGAGCGTCATCAAGGATGTCGGCCGTGCAATGGACTACCCGCTTTCGGATACGAACAAGCTCGCGTCCTACGTGCCCGAGACGCCGAAGATCACATTCAAGACAGCCCTTTCGCCAACCGATAAAAATGGCCAACCGAATGATGATTATTCTTCCGACCTGAAAGCCGCGGTGGAATCATCAGATCCGACCATTCACCTTTTGATGCAGCGTGCGATGCGTCTCGAAGGTGGCATGCGTCAGCCCGGCGTTCATGCGTGCGGCGTCATCATTTCGCGCGACCCCTTGATTGAAACCTTGCCCGTCATGCCGACGGAAGGGGAGTCGCTTCTCACGACGCAATATGATGGCCACTTCGTCGAGCCTGTCGGCCTTCTCAAGATGGACTTTCTTGGCCTCAAGACGCTGACTGTCGAGAAGGAATGCGTCAACTTGCTGGGTGCGAACAATCCGCGCGTGCCTGAATTCTTGCGCGGTGCAGACGGCTATCTCGACCCCGATAAAATCCCAGACGACGATCGCGAGACCTACGAACTCTTTGGCCGCGGCGAAACAACAGGCCTCTTCCAATTTGAATCGGATGGCATGAAGAAGTGGCTCATGGCGCTCCAGCCCGAACGGCTGGCTGACCTCGTCGCAATGAACGCGCTTTACCGCCCGGGCCCGATGGATTACATCCCCGCGTTCGTCCGCCGCAAACAAGGCACGGAACCCGTCACCTACGACCATCCACTGATGGAAAAATACCTGAAGGACACATATGGAATTTGCGTCTATCAGGAACAGGTGATGCTTCTTTCGCGCCTCCTCGGTGGCTTCACCCGCGGCGAATCTGACAAGCTCCGCAAGGCCATGGGCAAGAAGCAACTCGCCGTCATGGAGGAGCTCAAAGTCAAGTTCGTGGACGGCTGTCTTGCCAATCCCGAATTCCGCGTCGACAAGTGGAAAGACGAAGCAGAAGCACGCAAGCTCATCGACAAGATTTGGGACGACTGGCGCGCCTTCGCATCCTACGCCTTCAACAAGTCTCACGCCGTTTGCTACGCCTGGGTCGCCTATCAGACGGGCTACCTCAAAGCGCACTACCCAGCCGAATTCATGTGCGCGCAAATTTCTTCTGAAATTGGCAATTTCGATAAGCTCCCGGGCTTCGTTGTTGAGGCCCAGGAAATGGGGCTCGACCTTCGCCTCCCCGATGTCAACGAATCGGGTTCGCGCTTTGTTCCCACCGCCGACGCGAAGGGCATCCGCTATGGACTTTCCGGCATCAAAGGTGTCGGCACCGCGGGCGACCTGATCGTTGAAGAACGCAAGAAGAACGGCCCCTACACGGGCTTCCTCGACTTCTGCATGCGCCTCGCCGGTACCAACGTTTGCAACAAACGCGTCCTCGAAAATCTGACGCGCACAGGTGCCTTCTCTTCGCTCGAATCGAATCGCGCTAAACTCTTTGGCAACATCGAATTCGCCCTCAAGAAGGCCCAGCAAAAGGTCAAGGAACAGGCGAGCAATCAAACGAACTTCTTTGACCTTATGGCCGGCGGCGAAGAAAAGCCTGACGATCGTGAGCTCGAAGATCTTCCTGCGTTCCCGCCCGTTGAAGATCTCAAGAATGAACGCGACCTGCTGGGCGTTTACATTTCAGGAAGTCCCTTGCAATCGTGCCATCGCCTTCTTTCGGAAGTCGCGACGTTGCGCATCAAGCAGCTCTCCGATGCCGATGCAATGGACGCGCTTTTGGAGAATCAACCCTTCGATCGTTGGAAGAAAAAGTCGCATCCGAATCTGACGGACGAGCGCGGTTTCAAACATCTCGATGTGCGCCTCGTGGGTGTCCTTTCGTCTTGCACCATTAAGAACTCGCGCCCCAGCTCAGACGGCACGCCGCCGCAAAAGTGGGCCATCCTTGAAATTGATGATGGCACTGGCACGATTGAGGCCTATTGCTTCGCGCGCACCTGGGCAACATGTGCCGCGCTCGAAACGCATGTTGACCAACTCGTTCTCCTCTCAGGCGAAGTTTCGCGCCGCATCAATTACGAAAAGGACGACAAATTCACCAAGCAGAAACCCCAGCTCGGCGATTACAACTTCACCGTTCGCGAGGCCTATCCGCTCGAAACAATTCTGCCGCGCATTTCGCCGGCCCTTCATATGCGCTTCAATCACGACGATCCAAACCTGGCCGACAACATTCGCCGCCTCCAACTCCTCATCGAGAAAAATCCAGGCGACCTACCTGTTCACATCGACCTCGTCTGGCCAGACGCAACAACCGTCACCATCGACCTCGAACGCGAGCATCACGTCAATATCAATTTGACCTTCCTTTCGGAACTCACAAAAATCGTGCCGCAAGCCGACACGGCCTACGATTGCAACAAAACAATTTATTTCAATCAGCCTGAACGCAGATGGGGAGGTGACAACTAATTATGGGACGCGAAACCCTCAACTTGAAACAAGCCGCCGAGCATATCCACGTGGACCCAAATGAGTTGCGCCACGTCGCCCAGCGCGGCGAAATTGAAGCGACCGAACATGGTGGCGATTGGTGGTTTGAACATCGCGCCCTCGACGAATGGGCCCAACGCAATTTGCTCGCCGCCACAAAGCGCGAACAGGTGCGCCAGCACAACGC
>CAVIVB010000054.1:0-8369 GCA_963645785.1 bacterium | reverse complement strand
CATTTAGCCAAAAGTACCGTACTTTTTGGCAAAATGTACGGTACTTTTTCCGAAAAAGTACGGTACTTTTTTAAGAAAAGTACCGTACTTTAACCTAAATTCCCCCAGGAAAACACCTGACGTTACCCAGGAATCGTCCTAAATTCTCCCCATAACCCACCAAAACTGCCGCACTCAGTGAATATTGTTCACCCTCTCCCCCAACCATTTTCCCGGCCTAAACCTGCCGCGGAAAGCCCAGAAAATCCTATGCAGGAAAGGAAACTGCACGCGAAAGGTCAGGAACAAACTCCAATTCCTCACCATGCTTGAACGCGGCAAATCCTGGCAAGCGCACAATCGTAGGCGTCTTTGCAGGGCCCACGAGAATGTGAACAAGCGTTTCCGAACCAAGCGGTTCAACAAAATCAACCTTCGCCAAAAGTGCCGCGGTCGTAGCCGTCCCCTTCCGAAGCTGGCAATGCTCCGGACGAAGTCCCACAATCTGATTAGGGTCAAGCGTACCGGCTGGAAAGAGGTTCATCGGCGGCGTGCCAATAAAGCTTGCGACGAAGGTGTTCGCAGGCTTTTCATAGACGTCCAAAGGCTTGGCCACTTGCTGGATGCGGCCTTTATTCATAACGACAATTCGCTCGCCCATCGTCATCGCTTCGGTTTGGTCGTGCGTGACGTAAATCATTGTCGCACCCAACTTCTGGTGCAAGCGAATAATCTCCGCCCGCATTTCCACGCGCATTTTCGCATCGAGATTGGAAAGCGGTTCGTCAAAAAGAAAGACAGCTGGCTCACGCACAATCGCGCGACCGAGCGCCACGCGTTGGCGTTGCCCACCCGAAAGGGCTTTCGGCAGCCGCTTCATGTATTCCGTCAAGCCCAAAATCTCCGCGGCAGAATTCACGCGCCGTTCAATTTCTGTCTTTGGGACGTGGCGAAGTTTCAAGGCGAAGGACAAATTTTCGCGCACGGTCATGTGCGGATAAAGCGCGTAGTTTTGGAAGACCATCGCGATGTCGCGTTCCTTCGGCGGCAGATTTGTGACGTCCGTCCCGCCAATGAAAATGCGGCCAGACGTAGGGATTTCAAGCCCCGCCACCATGCGAAGAGACGTCGATTTGCCGCAACCGGAAGGCCCCACCAAAACAAGAAATTCACCATCCGCGACCGTCAATGAAAAGTCCGCGACCGCGGCAGAATCGCCGCGCGAATAAACTTTGCCAACTTGTTCAAAACGGACTTCAGCCATTGGTTGCGCCCCCTGAATGCGAACGTGAATAAATGATGTGAGATTGGCGAATGATTTCCTTCAAAATTTCGCGGTCGAGTTTCTTGCGTGCATAAAGGAGGCCACGCGAGGCCCAATAAATGGCGGAGTATTGTGGATCGGCGCGATCATAAATGCGCATGTCGCGTTCCATCTTTTCCATAAATGCGCGGTCCATTTTGAGCTCGTCCCAGGCGTCGCGCTTTTCAACGTCGCGCACGATTTCGCGCCATTTCGTGCGATATGTTTCCGCGGCAGAATCGATGTCCGCGCCAATTTTGAGTTCGAACATCCACGCGAGTTCACGATGCAATTCAAAGGACGTTGGATTATATTCTAGCCCTTGATCACGCAAAAGAGAAAGGCCTGCATTCACCCAGCGCCAGCGATCATCTGGCGTTGCCATCATGATGGAAATGTTGTAGGCGAGATTCCACGCGGCATAACTCCAGACCTCGGGAACATGCGGTTCGGCGAGGGTCAGCGTGTGGGCGAGTTGGGCGAGCTCCGCGTAGCGTCCTTCCTCTTGAAGGCGGTCGGCGCGGAACCACGTCACTTCTGCCGCGATGGAACGTAAGCCGCCAAACGCGGCAAAAGCGGACTCTGCCATCGCGGGCACCTTCACGGGACGATGCGCGTGAAGGGCCACTTGCGCGGCGATCGCGGCCGCGGCAAAAAGAACGATGAGGCAGAGGCGCTTTTTCATTTTGAATTACGCGCGGCCGACGGCCTTGCGATAACGTGCGATGAGCGCGTTCGTGGACGCGTCGTGCTTGCCGCTCGGAGTGGCCGCGGTCAAGTCCGCAAGGACGCCCTTGGCGAGGACCTTGCCGAGCTGCACGCCCCACTGGTCGAAGCTGTAGACGTTCCAAATGACGCCTTGCGTGAAGACCTTGTGTTCGTAGAGTGCGACGAGTGCGCCGAGTGTTTCGGGCGTGAGCTCATCGCAAAGAAGCGTGTTCGTCGGCTTGTTGCCTTCAAACGTTTTGAACGGCACGAGGTTTTCTGGGACGCCTTCTGCGCGGCAATCGTCGGCCGTCTTACCAAAGGCGAGCGCTTCGGTTTGCGCGAAGAGGTTCGCCATCAACTTGTCGTGCAAGTCGCCGATGGGGTTGTGCGTTTTGCAGCAGCCGATGAAGTCGCACGGGATGAGGTGCGTGCCTTGATGGATGAGCTGATAGAAGCTGTGCTGACCGTTCGTGCCCGGTTCGCCCCATTCGATTGGGCCCGTCACGTGTTCCACTTCCTTGCCATCCTTGCTCACGCACTTGCCGTTCGATTCCATGTCCATCTGCTGGAGGTACGCCGGGAAGCGCGAGAGGTACTGGTCGTACGGAAGGACGCAATAGCTTTCCGCGCCATAGCCGTTCGAATAAAGGATGCCGAGCAAGGCCAAAATGACCGGCATGTTATTTTCGAGCTTGGCCGTGCGGAAGTGGCGGTCCATCTTGTAGTAGCCCTTCAGGAGGCGCGCAAAATTGCGGCGGCCAATCGAGATCATGAGCGACAAGCCAATCGCCGATGGCAACGAATAACGTCCACCGACCCAATCCCAAAAGCCGAACATGTTCTTCGTGTCAATCCCGAACGCGGCGACTTCTTTCTCGGCCGTCGAAACCGCGACGAAGTGCTTGGCAACCGCATCGGCCGAACCCAGTTCCTTGATGAGCCATTCGCGGGCTGCCGTTGCGTTCGACATCGTTTCCTGCGTCGTGAATGTCTTCGAAGCAATGATGAACAAAGTTTCTGCCGCGCGCACGCTGCGGAGCGTCTCGGCGAGGTGCGTCGAATCCACGTTCGACACGAAGAAGCACTTGATCGTCCGCTTCGAATACGGCGTCAACGCGATGTTCGCCATGACGGGGCCAAGGTCGCTGCCGCCAATGCCGATGTTGACGATGTATTTCATGCGCTTGCCAGTGTAGCCCTTCCATTCGCCCTTGCGCACCGCGTCAGAAAAGTCACCCATCCGCGACAAAACTTCGCGCACGTCCGGCATCACATCGTGGCCATCCACAAACACTTGCGCCTTCGGGTCGCAATTGCGCAAGGCCGTGTGCAGCACCGCGCGATTTTCCGTCACGTTAATCTTTTCGCCCGTGAACATCTTCTCAATCTCGGCCTTCAAATTAGACGCCTCCGCCAACTTGAACAACGCCTTCATCGCGGCCTTATCGACGCGGTTCTTGGAATAGTCGAGGTACCACCCCGCCGCTTCCACGCTAAAGTTTTCCACGCGCTTCGGGTCTTCCGCGAAAAGTTCCTTCAGCGTCTTTTTGGAGGAAGCGACCATCGCATCATCGAGGTACGCCCACTTGTCATTTGTCACATCTGCATTTTGCATTGTAGTTATTCTTTCTTTGTTAGAATTGTTTATCGTTTCGTCGCACGCCGCTTGAAAAGCGCACGCACGCCGTCAATATAAGGTTTGTCCGTCGACACAGGAAGTGTATCAATTCCGGTCCGTCGGAAAAATGTTTTGAGTTCTTCGCTTTCTGCCGCGGCCTGTGCGGCAAAGGCTTTGCGCACCGCGGCACTTGCCGTATCCACAAGCTGAATCGCGCCCGTCTCCGGGTCTTGCAACTCAACAAGCCCCACATTCGGAAGCGCACTTTCCGCCGGGTCCGACACGCTCACACCAATCACATCATGATGCCGCGCCGTCGCCCGCAAAAGCCGTTCATAACTTTCCGCCGGCGCCAAAAAGTCGCTCACGAGAAACACGACCGCGCGGCGCTTTTGCACGCCATTCAAGAACTTGAGCGCGGCAGAAATATCCGTCCCGCCTTGCGCATCGTCCTCCGCTGCCAGCACCTCGCGCACAAGCCGCATCACACTATCGCGCCCCTTCCGCGGCGGAATGTACTTGACGATCTTGTCCGAAAAAAGGATGAGCCCAATCTTGTCCTGATTGCGAATCGCCGTCAGTGCAAGAAGTGCCGTCACTTCCGCGGCAAGTTCCATCTTCGAACGCCGCACCGACCCGTACCCTTGCGACCCCGACACATCCACCATAAACAAAATCGTCAGCTCACGCTCTTCGGCATAGCGCTTGATATACGGAACGCCCGTGCGCGCCGTCACATTCCAATCAATCGTGCGCACATCATCGCCCACCTCATACGGCCGCACCTCATCAAACTCGACACCTTGCCCCTTGAACGTCGAATGATAATCGCCGGCCAATTGGTCGTCAATCAAGCGATTCGTGAGGATTCGAATCTTCCCCACCTTCGCCATCAACTCTTTGACGTCTGTCGCCATTATGGAACTGGTACCTCGTTCAAAATCTTTTCAATAATCTTGTCGCTCGTCACGTTCTCTGCCTCCGCTTCATACGTCAGCAAAATGCGATGCCGCAACACATCGTAGACGACTTCCTTCACATCCTGCGGCGTCGCATACGCCCGCCCATGAAGAAGCGCATTCCCGCGCGAGGCCAAGTTGAGCGCCAGCGTCGCACGCGGGCTCGCACCATTCTGAATGTAATCATTCTTCTCGCGCGTCTTGAACACAATGTCCAAAATGTAATCGCCCACCTTCTCATCGCAATACACTTGCTTCAACGTCTCGCGCA
The DNA here is from genome assembly GCA_963645785.1 of bacterium. GTDB lineage: Bacteria > Verrucomicrobiota > Kiritimatiellia > RFP12 > UBA1067 > UBA1067. The sequence continues at coordinate 3,531 of CAVIVB010000054.1, read as the reverse complement.
ACGCCACAATATCTTCCATCGTGCACACTGTCTTCGCCTCAGGCGCCGCGGCACTTTGCGCAAAGCGCTCCATAATCCGCCGCTCGTCCGCCTTGTCCGGCGTCTCCACCAAACACTTGAACATAAACCGGTCCACCTGCGCTTCCGGCAACGGATACGTCCCTTCCTGCTCAATCGGATTCTGCGTCGCCAGCACCAAGAACGGACTCGGCAAGCGATACGTCTCATCGCCAATCGTCACTTGCTTTTCCTGCATCGATTCAAGCAAGGCCGACTGCACCTTCGCTGGCGCACGATTGATTTCATCCGCGAGCAAAAGATTCGTAAACACCGGCCCTTTCTTCGGCGTGAATTCACCCGTCTTCGGCGAATAAACAAGCGTCCCCACCACATCCGCCGGCAACAAATCTGGCGTGAACGAAATACGCTTGAACTCAAGCCCCAACACCTTCGCGAGCGTATTCACCGATAGCGTCTTCGCCAGCCCCGGCACGCCCTCCAGCAAAATATGCCCACCCGTCGTCAATGCCAAAATCAATCGATCGATGAGTTTCTCTTGCCCCACAATCACCTTGCCAACTTCCTCGCGAATCTTTTTCACAAGCTCGCCTTGCGCGGCAATTTTATTCGTTGCTTCTTTTAGGTCCATTTCTTTTTAGTCCTTTCTAAGTAAAATCTTTTGTTGTTGAATAACATCCTTTACATCATGCCACTTGACAAGCCGCAAATTATTCGCGAGCATCGTCAATTCAAATCGTTCATCTTCAGCCGCCTTGTCTCCAACCGCAGGCAAACTGCCGCGCCGCCGATTCAAATAATCAATCCACAGCCCGCGCAACAAATCCTGCAACACATCTGTCGGCGCTTGCGAACACGCCTCCTTCCGATCCGCCCCACGCATCACCCGATCAAACCAACCCTTCTCCACGCCTTGCAACCCTTCTGCAAACGCCACCACTCGATCCTCCTCACTTCCAAACTCGCCCTTCCAAGCCTCCACAAATCCACGCGTAAACGCATGCCCCAAAATCTCCCGCGGCAAAAATTCATCCACCATCTTCCCCAACACTTCATCACGCTCATGAATGAATAAAAAATCCATCAAATTAAACTCAAGCGCACTCGGCGGCACAACCTTCGCCGCATCCTCACCCATCGCAAGCCCCTCATCAATCTCCTCAACCTCATCGCCCACCGCATCAAATTCTGCCGCGGCATCCTCCTCATCAATCTCGCCCTTTGCCGTCTTTCCATTTCCCACCTTCGTCAATTCCGCCGCGCTCTTCGTCCCCTTCAATTCCTCCTGCAACGCCGCGACCGGCAACCCCAACAACTTCGCCGCCTCGTCCACCATCCCCGCACGCAACACCGCACTCGGCGCCGACGCAATCGTCCCCAATACCCCACGCGACACCCTCGCCAACGCATCCACCGACCGCGGCGAAACTTCCTTCCCTTGCATCACCCGCACCTGAAAACTCACAATCGATTCCGCCCCATCCAACAAAGCCTGAAATGCATCATGCCCCTTCTCACGCAAAAACGAATCCGGATCATGCCCACCCGGGAGCGACACCACCCGCACCGGCATCGATTCCGCCAGCATCAACGCCGCCGTCCGAATCGTCGCCTTATGCCCCGCCGCATCATCATCAAACACCAACACCACCGCGTCCGCCACCTTCTTCAGCATCTTCGCATGCTCTTCCGTAAACGCCGTCCCCTGACTCGCCACCGCCACCGGAAACCCACACACATGCAACCGAATCGTATCAATCTGCCCCTCGCACACAATCGCCTCACGATGCGGCGCCTTCGCAATATTTGCCGCGGCCCGATCAAACCCAAATAGCACCTTCGACTTCTTGAAAATCAACGTCTCCGGCGAATTCACATACTTCCCAGAATTCTTCTTCTCCACAATCTGCCGACCCGAAAACGCCACAACCCGCCCCTGCCGATCCTTAATCGTAAACATCAACCGCCCACCAAACCGATGATACCCCGCATCCCCCGGCCGATTCGGCGCCTTCACAACCCCCGCCGCCGCCAACTCCTCCATCGTGTAACCATACTTCTCGGCCCACTTCACAATCGTCGCGATACCCTCCGGCGCATACCCAATCACAAAATCCTCTTGCACCTTCTCATCCAAATCGCGCTTCACCAAATACTGCCGCGCCGCCTCCGCCGCCTTCATCTTCCCTAAACACCGATGATAAAATTGCGCGAGCTCCGCCATCAACGCATACAGCCTCGTCCGCTTCCCGCTCTCCTTGTCAGGCTTCACGTCCTCAATCTTCACGCCGCATTGCTCCCCAAGCTTGCGCACCGCCTCCATGAAACTCAACCCCTCTTGCTTCTGCACAAACTTGATCGCGTCCCCACTCTCCCCACATCCAAAGCAATGATAAAACCCCTTCGTCAAATTAATATGGAAGCTCGGCGTCTTCTCATTATGGAATGGACAGCACGCCTTCGCCGTCGTCCCGGCATGCTTCACGGCAATACCGTACGACGAGACAAGGTCCGCCAAATCTACGCGGGCCTTAATCTCTTCTATCGCACTTTCGAGACTTCTGTCCATTGACCGTATATTATACCATAATTTCGCCCCGCATTCAATCCCCAAATCCCCATCTCCCCGTTCTGCGCGGCTAAAATCTCTCCCCAACCAAACCTTCCAAACTGTCTTCTCGTCTTTTTTACTCCTTGCAGTCTCCTTTCAGTTAAAAGGCGGCTTAAAATGAGTCGCTTTCCTCAGAAAAAATGGTTCGTTTCCTGGCTCTTTTGGATAAAACCACAGGTGACTTTTTCCAAGACCCCATTCGCACCCATCAAAACCCCCTCGCCCAACCATTTTCTCGGCTTGAAAAGTGCCGCGCACCCCAGTAAAACAAGGCGCCCGCTTGCCAAGACAAGACACATCTCTCCCCACAACCGAGGCAAAAATCCGCAATCTGGATGACGCTCCTGTTGCCGAAGCAAGACATCCCGAACATCGGAAGGATTCAATTTTGCACGTGGATGCCAATAGCGAACAATCTCGCAGAATTCCTCAAATGTGACAATGCCATACAACACCGTTGCACTTGTTGCATAAGCAATCAAATCAAGTTTGGAGCTTTGTTTTTCATTGTTCGTTTCGTAGTAAAAGTGCCGCGGTTATTGTTTGAGGGAAGCACCGGTGGAGGCGTTGCCCACAAAGTGCGCGTAGCGTTCAAGCCAACCGCCGCGGAGACGTGGCTTCCAAGGCTTCTGCTTCTTCGCACGCGCAGCAATTTCTGCCGCGGTCAAGTTCGCCTTGATCGTACGCTTGGGGATGTCGATCGTAATTGAATCGCCATCTTTGAGGAGTCCGATGAGACCGCCTTCGGCCGCTTCAGGTGAAACGTGGCCGACGCACGCGCCGTGAGTGGCACCCGAGAAGCGTCCATCCGTGATAAGCGCGACCGATTCGCCGAGGCCTTGGCCAATGATGTAGGAAGTCGGGGCGAGCATTTCTTGCATGCCGGGCCCGCCTTTCGGGCC
>CAVIVB010000053.1:2199-8397 GCA_963645785.1 bacterium | reverse complement strand
AAATTCTTAAAACCACATGTGACTTTTTTGAAAACCACATGTGACTTTTTCCAAAAAGCCCCCATTCGCGACCATAAAAACCCCCTCTCCCGACCAAAGAAACCCTCTCTCCCGACCATTTCCTCGGTTTGAAAAGTGCCGCGCGCCCTAGTAAAACAAGCCATCCGCGGCAGTTTTGCTGCGGTTTTGTCAAGTTCCTTTGCGAGAAAAGTTGGATTCGGGCTTGCGATTTGGGCTCAAATATGGTATAATATGTGGCAGATTTACAGTTCTAAAGATATGCGGGTTTCAGTTATCATTCCGTGTTATAATTTAGTCTCCTATGTCGATCAGACATTGGAGAGTGTGGGTATTGCTGCGCGGCAGTTTGGAGGGGAGCTGGAAGTTATTTGTGTGGATGATGGATCGACGGATGGGACAGGCGAAAAGATAGATGCGTGGCGCGGCAGATTTGGAGCGGAGGAGCGTGTAAAGTATGAGGTTTTGCATCAGGCGAATGGTGGGGAAGGTGCGGCGCGGAATGCGGGTTTGGATGTTGCGACGGGCGAATGGGTGACGTTTTTGGATGGGGATGATTTGTGGGGTGAATGGATTTTGAAGGCGGCGGAGGAATTGATTTGTGCGTATTTGAATGCGGATATTGTGAATTTGGGCTTTGGTGTTTTTGAAGATGGGGAGGCGGCGGAGTGTATTTGTGGTGCGAAGTGGGAAGAGAAAAAGTGCCGCGTGTATGAGACGCGGGATGAGCTGCGAAGTGAGGTGATGTTGGGGGTTGGGGTATATCCCACATTTTTTAGGCGAGAGAAGTTTTGTGGCGAGAAGTTTTCTGGATTGACATTGGGGGCGGATCGATTGTATGTGGCGCAATGTTTGGCGAAGGCGGATGAGGTTGTGATGGACGAGCGGGTTGTGCATGGGTATCGGTTGAGGATTGGGTCGATGGCGCATTTGGAATGGTCGGCGAAGAAGGTTGGGAGTATGCTGGATTATGCGGCTGGGGCGTTTGGGGTTTTTGAGCGTTCGGGGAAGATGCTTGGGGAGGAAGGGGTGCGCTATTTGTGTGATGTGATGATGGGGATTGCGTGGAAGCAGATTGGACGGATGAAGGAAGAGGGGGAGAAGCGCGAGGCGGCGCGGAAGTGGGTAGAGGTATTGAAGGATTTGGATGTGGCAAAAGTGCCGCGGAAGGTGCGCTTGATGAGGGCGTGGTATTTACTTGTGGCGGGGAGGATATTGAAAGGAGTGAGCAAATGAAGAAGTATGATTTTGCATTTAGTTTGGGATTTTCGTGTGGGACGACGCAGGCGTTGCGGGCGGCGGGTTTGCAGTTTGCGTCGTATCCGCTTGATTGGGCGGGGTCGCCGAGTGTGAAGGCGAGTGTGGAGATGGTCGCGGCAAATTTTGCGAATTGGTTGGAGGCGGAGGATTTGAAGTTGGTGGACGTGCGGCATGGACCGGGATTTTTCACGCGGATTTATAAGAATGAGCGGACGGGGTTTGGGTTTTCGCATGAGTTTTCGGACTTTGAGAGATTTGCGGTGACGTATCCGAAGGTGAAGGCGATGTATGCGCGGCGGATTGAAAGGTTTTTAGAACGGGCGGGGGAATCGAAGAAGATGCTAGCGGTGTATATGGAATTGCCGTTTCGGAAGAGGATTGAGGAGGCGGCGATACGTGAGGCGCGGCAGATTTTGTTGGGGCGTTTTCCGCAGGCGGAGATTGATCTTGTTTATGTGTATGAGGAGCCAGGGTGCAAGGTGCCGTGTGTGAAGTCGGAGGGGGAAGGGGTGACGGTGGTCGCGGCGGATTATCGGAAGTTTGACGGGAAGGAGATTACGCATTTTGTGGACACGGGGGCGATTGCGAAATTTTTGAGGGAGGCGTATCGGGTTGAGGACACGCGTAAGGATGAAGACAAGGAAAAGTTTGTGGCGGCGATGAAGGTGAATCATGCGCATCGGTGGGGTGAGGGATGGGCGAGGAAGCGCGTTAATAAGGTGGCGTATAAGTTGTATCGATGGTTGGAAGGGGTCTTAGAAAAGAAAGGATTGGTGCAACATGAGGGACCGCTTTGGTTTGTGGAGCGGAATGAAGAAGGAGGTGCGAAATGAAGGAATACGATTTCATTTTTAGTTTGGGATTTTCGTGTGCGTGTACGCAGTCGTTGAGGGATTGCGGATTGCAGAAGGTGTCGTTGCCATTTGATTGGGTGGGGACGCAGAGTTTATTGGGGAGCGCGCAATTGGTGGCGAATGATTTTCATGATTGGTTTGAGCGGGACGCGTTGGTGTTGTGGGATGTGCGCATTACGGGCGGATTTGTGTCGCGTGTTTATAAGAATGTGAAGACGGGGATTGGGTTTTCGCATGAGTTTTCAAATGTGGAACCGATTGAGACGCATTACGAGGTTGAGAAGGAAAAGTACGATCGGCGGATTGCGCGATTGTATAAATGTGCGGGGGCGGCGAAGAAGATTTTGGCGGTGTACTTGGAAAATTCGCGCGGGGGAGAGGTGAGCGATGAGGAGATTTTGGAGGCGCGGCAGATTTTGATGAAGAAGTTTCCGCATGCGGAGGTGGATTTGCTTTATCTGCATGAGGTGGAAGGGTGCAAGGTGGCGGAGGCGCGGCAGATTTCGGAGGGCGTGACGAGCGTTGCGTTGGATTATCGCACGTATTTGAAGGGCGAGATTATGCATGTGTGCAACATGGATATGATTCGCGATTATTTGCGGAAGAATGTGGCGATGGTGAATGGCGAGAGCGAGGCGGAGCGGAAGGCATTTGCGGATGCGAGGCGGAAGGCGTTGAGGGATTCGTTGGGGAAGAATCGATTTGATAGGTGGATTAATCGAAAGATGAAGAATTGGTTTCGAGATTTGGAAGTGTATTTGGAAGGGCAGCATTTGGTGCCGGGGGATCGTCCGTTGTGGTTTGATGGAGATGGGAAATGAAGGTTAGCGTACTTGTGCCAATTTACAAGACGGAGCGGGCGATTCTCAAAGAGACGATTGAGAGTGTGCTCAATCAGAGTTTTGGGGATTTTGAATTGGTGATGTTAGATGATGCGCCAAGGGATTCGCGCGAGGATGTGGTGAAGGCGTTTGGGGATGGGCGGATTCGGTATGTTAAGAATGAGAAGAATATGGGGATTTCGGCGGCGCGCAATCGGCTTTTAGAATTGGCGCGTGGCGAGTATTTGGCGATTTTGGATCATGATGATAAGTGCCGCGCGGATCGGTTGGAGAAGGAGGTTGCGTATTTGGATGGGCATCCGGAGTGCGGGGTGGTGTCGTCGTGGATGCGATTTGTGCCGGATGGGATTGTTGTTGAGAAGCCAGTGACGAATGAGGAGATTCGTGTGGGGCTGATGGGTGGGTGTGTGGTGCCACATAGTGCGGCGATGATTCGCGCGACCGTTTTGAAGGAGCATCACATTCAGTATGAGGCGGAATTTTCGCCGAGTGAAGATTATCGGTTGTGGATGCGGATTTTGGAGCATGCGGAGTTTCATACAATTGCGGAGCCGCTTTTGGATTATCGGATTCATGATGGGAATACGACGCAGGCGCAAAGTAAGAAGATGTGGCGGACGGCGGAGGCGGTGCAGCGCGCGGCGAAGGTGGCGCATCCGGAGTTGTTTGAAGAGTATGTGAAGCGCGGCGGAATTTTGCCGAAGAAGCGTTCGATTGTGGCGCGGTGGATTGAGAAGATTTGTGGAAAGGGGATGCGCGGATGAAGGTGATTATTGCGGGCGGTTGGGCGTATGGCAACTTGGGCGATGACGCGATTTTGGAGGCGACGGCGAAGTTGGTGGAGCGGCATTTGCCAGGGGCGAAGGTGCATTGGCTGACGTATGATGTGGATGCGACGAGAGCGTCGGGGATGGAGCTTGCGGGGATGTTGCATCCTTCGGCGCATCGTTATTTGGATCATGGGCGTTCGTTTTGGATGATGCAGACGGTGGGGAAGTGTACGGCATTTGCGCGTTGGCCACGGGCGATTCAAAGGTTGTATTTGAAGTATTTTCGGAAGGGCCAAGAAGATCGCGCGGCGAAGAAAGATGTCGTTGAAAGTTGTGAGAAGTTTTTCAGTGGCGCCGATCTTTTTATTATGAGCGGCGGCGGGTATTTCAATGTTTGGCCAACGATGTTTGAGGCGTGTGTGCGAGAGATTGAATGGGCGCATCGAGCGGGTTGCAAGGTGTTGTTGATCGGGCAGAGCATTGGACCGTTCACGTTGGAGCAGAAAGAGATTTTGCGTAAGACGTTGAAGTCAACGGATGTTTGTTTTGTGCGGGATGGAGAGTCGGTTGCGGAGCTTGCGGGGCTGGGGGTGCAGGCGGAGTTGATGCCGGATTTGGCGTTGGGATTTCCAGCGGAGGCGACGATTGAGAAGGGACTCCTTACGGTGATTCCAGGCGAGCTTGACAAGCGGCGCGAGAAGGTGATTGCGGATGAATTGGTGAAGTTGTGCAAAGGACAAGGCGGGCGCATCAAACGATTGCAATTGTTGACGACGTGTTCGATTTGGTCGGATGTGATGGCGATTCGGCATGTGGCGGCGCGATTGTTGAAAGCGGGCGTTGCCGCGGAGGTTGTGGAGCCTTTGAATTATCGCGAGTTAGTGAAGAAGGTTGAAGGTAGCGAATGGATTGTGAGCCGACGGATGCATGGGATGGTGATTGGGTGGCGTGCGGGGAGTCGCGTGTTTTCGTTTACGCGTTCAAGGAAGATTGTGGGGCTTTTGGATTTGATTGGGTGCGCGGAAGATATTTGTGCGGAGGATGATTGGGCGCATTTGGCGGAAAAGATCGCGCAAACAATGGACGTGTCACGTGAAGATGGAAAGGATTTGCGCGGCGAAATTGCGAATCAAGTGGATGTAAGTTTTCAACGTGCTCTCGAGCGTGTAGGCATAAAATAAGGAAAGTAAGAACTTATGGGTATCGAATATAAGAAAGAGTTTTTTGATCGGACATATACGGCGCGTGAGGCGTATGGGCGGTTGTGGCAATATGCGAAGCGGTATCGTGTGCGGCTTGCGATTGGTGTCTTTTGTAGTATGCTGACGGCAGGGACGCTTGTGCCGATGTTTCAGGTGATTCAGCCTGCGCTTGAAAAGGTGAGTGCGAATGAGCGTGAACAGATTGAACAGCGCATTGAGGCGATGAGCGATGCGGAAATGCCTGAAGCAAAAAGTGCCGCGGTTGAGGCAACGGAGAAGACGCATAAATCGAAGCTGGAGCGGCAGATGGAAGCCGCGGCGAAATTGCCGTCGTGGTATCCAAAGGTGGAGAAATTGGCGCGGTCATTTGGAATTGAATTGCAAGATAAGGAAGGTGCGATGGGTGGGGCGCTTTTGCTCATTGCGATCTTTGTGATTCCACTCGTTGCATTTGTTCGTTTTGCGCTTGTTTTTATCAGTCAGTATTGTCTGACGTGGTCGGCCACGCATGTTGTGGCGGATTTGCGTGTGGATCTTTTGAAGCGCATTCAGGAGCAGTCGATGCAGTTTCATGGGCGCATTGATGTGGGCCAGTTGATGACGCGCGCGACGGGCGATCCGCAAATGGTGCAGGCTGTGATTCAATCAATGCTGGCGGAGCTTGCGCGTGCGCCATTTGAGATTCTTGTTTCTATTATCTTCATTGTTTGGTTTGCGATTCAGAATCATATGATGGCGACCTTGGGCATGATTGTAATTGGCATGCCGGCGTTTATGTTTCCTGTTGTGGCGCTCAGCAAGGTGATTCGCAAATGGAGCCGTCGAATGTTGGAGAGAAACTCCGTTGTTGGGCGTCGCGTCCATGAAATTTTGACGTGTATTCGTGTTGTCAAAGCCTACAATACGGAAGAGTTTGAGAATCGCAAATATGAGGCGGTGATGCACAACTTAGTGGGGACGACGATGCGGTCTGTTCGGTGGGGATTGCTTGTCGGACCGATGGTGGAGACTGTGGGTATTATTCTCCTTTGCGGATTTCTTGTTTGGTGCTTTATGGCGCATGTGACGCTTGCGAATGTACTTCCTATGCTTGCGCCGCTTCTCCTTATTTATAAGCCCGTCAAGCAAATGTCAAATCTGCAAGTTTCCATTGAAGTGACGCAAGCTTCGCTCCAACGTATTTGGTCGCTTCTCGACGTGAACTTCCTCTTGCCGGAAAAAACTGCCGCGGTCGCAAAGACGGAATTTAACG
>CAVIVB010000053.1:0-2189 GCA_963645785.1 bacterium | reverse complement strand
ATTTAACGACAAGATTTGTTTCACCGATGTGTCGTTCCGTTATGATTCGTCGGATCACGATGCGGTCAAGCATGCGAGCTTTGAAATTCCACGCGGTAAAATGGTCGCGGTCGTGGGTGGTACGGGAAGCGGGAAGACGACGCTTTCGGGGCTGCTGGCGCGGTTCTTTGATCCGACCGCGGGGGCGGTCACGATGGATGGAATTGATCTTCGTGATTTGCGGATTGCGGATTTGCGGCGGCTCGTTGGGTCGGTTCAGCAAGAGACGATTTTGTTTAACGATACGATTGAGGAGAACATCAAGTATGGTTCGCCGAGCGCGACGCATGAAGAGGTTGTGGCCGCGGCAAAAATGGCGAACGCGCATGAATTTATTATGTCGCAACCGGAAGGTTATGAGCGTATGGCGGGCGAGAAGGGGTTCGCACTTTCGGGTGGTGAGCGCCAGCGCATTGCTATTGCGCGTGCCATTTTGCGAAATCCGCCCATTCTCATTTTAGATGAGGCGACCTCGGCCCTTGATACGGTCACGGAACGCCTTGTACAAGATGCGCTGACAAACTTGATGAAGAATCGTACGGTCTTTGCGATTGCGCACCGCTTGTCCACAATTCGTGATGCCGATCTTATCCTTGTGATGGAGCATGGTGAGATTGTTGAGCGCGGCACGCATGATGAACTCTACGCGAAGCGCGGCGTCTATCATCGCCTATGCGAAATGCAACATCAAGCCTAACCTCTTACTTTTACACCAATCATGGCTGAAGAATCTTTGACCCCAATGATGCGCCAATATCTCGCGATGAAACGCGAGATTCCTGAAGGCGCTATTCTCATGTTTCGCTTGGGCGATTTCTATGAGATGTTCGGCAACGATGCGCTGATCGCCTCGCCCATCCTTGGTGCGACCCTCACCCATCGCAACAATCAGCCGATGTGCGGCGTCCCCTATCACGCGCTCAATTCGTATTTGGCCAAGCTCATTCGCGCAGGGAAAACTGCCGCGCTCTGCGACCAAGTTGAAGACCCGAAACTCGCCAAAGGCCTTGTTCGCCGCGAGATTACGCGCATCGTCACGCCTGGTACCGTCACCGAAGATGGGCTTCTTGATGAAACAACGAACACCTATGTCGCCGCGATGCATGGCCTCGGCCTTTCACTTCTCGATTTGTCCACAGGCGAATTTTGCGTCGAAGCTTTTGATACGCCTGAGCAACTGCAAGAAGCGCTTGAGCGTTATAATCCTGCGGAGATGTTCAATCCAACCGAAGAGAATCAATGGACATTTTCGTATGATGCCGCATTTGATTGTTTGACGCGCCACTTCAAAGTGATGAGTCTTGATGGCTTTGGGCTCACAGGTAAGAACGATCTCATTTGTGCCGCGGGCGCGCTCCTTTATTATGTGGGCACGACGCTTCATCATTCGCTTGAACACGTGCGTAAAATTGCGCTTCGTACGCGTGACGATGCGCTTATTTTGGATGCGTCCACGATTCGCCATTTGCAACTTTTGCCTGTTGGCGATATTCCGCGCACCGCGACACTTTTGGGCGTCCTCGACGTCACGCGCACACCGATGGGCGCACGCACTTTGCGCAATTGGATCACGCGCCCGCTCGCAAAGGAATCGGCCATCAACGCGCGCCTCAATGCCGTGCAAGCTTTCGTCACGGACCGCGGCGCTTTAGGCTCGCTCCGCACGCTTCTGTCGGGCGTTCGCGACCTTGAACGCCTCATTGCGAAGGTCGATTCCTTGCGTGCGAATCCACGCGATTTGAAAGCCCTTGCGGCCTCGCTCAATCCACTTCCGAACATCATTTCAACAACATCGGCGCTTCCTGAAATCGCGGCACTTTCTTCTCGTCTCACGCCTCAGACGGATCTTGTTGAACTTATCAATCACGCCATCGCTGAAGATCCACCTGTTCTTCTTGCGGACGGCAACTTCATCGCCAACGGTTACAACGCTGATCTTGATGAACTTCGCGAAATTGCGACGGAAGGGCATCGCTGGCTTGCCGAATATCAAGCCCGCGAAATTGAACGCACGGGCATCGCGAAACTCAAGGTCAAGCACGTCTCCACCTTTGGCTTCGTCATCGAAATCCCCAAAGGTCAAATCTCACTTGCGCCAGCCGACTACGAACGCCGCCAAACGCTTACGACCGGCGAGCGCTATGTCACGC
>CAVIVB010000052.1:0-8453 GCA_963645785.1 bacterium | reverse complement strand
GCGGAAGGGGGTGCGAAGGCTCGAAAGAGAGATGGTCCATTTTGCGAGACATGCAAAAATGATTGAAAAACGATGATTTTTGGTGAAAAAAAAAAAAAAATAGTTATAGACAAGACAAGTAGACAAGACAAGGGGAAATATGGTATAATATGTGCAGTCAAAGCAAAAGATAGATTAGGAGATTAGTTATGCAGCTAGCGATGATTCGGAAAGTTTGCGCAAGTGTGATGCTGGGCGCAGGGGTTATTTTTGCCGCGGAGGCTCAGGTGAACTGGGTTTATGATGCAGGGGCGAAGACGATGACGGATGGGAATTGGACGCTCGCGGTGACGTCGTGGGATGGGGCAGGGAAGCTCAAGATTGGGAGTCCGACGGGGGATCCGGTGGAGGGTGCGGGTGCGCTTGATTTGTGGGATGCGACGGTAGATGGGGTGGCGGTGACGGAGTTGCGGTTTAGTACGTCGTTCTCGAAGGGTCAAGGCGGTGGGGATTACTGCACGAACATTTTGGAATTTGCCGCGAATCACATTGCGGCGATTGAGACGATTCTTTTTACGGATTCGACGAGCATCCAGAAGTTGATTTTGGGAAGTGAGACGTTGGAGGAGATTGGCAATAATGTGACGTGGCGTGCTAATAATTTGAAGCACCTTGAAATCAAGATGCCGAAGTTGGTGAAGGTGGGGCAGAACTTTACGAGTGAGACCTATCCGACGAATGAGGTGGCGGATGCGATTCCAAGTCAGTTGCGATATTTGGGGAATGGTGCGTATGGGGCGCGGTCGACGAAGGTGAAGAAGTTTGTGGGGACGCTGGTGTTGACGAACAATTTGACATATTTGGGGGCTGGATTTAGTTATTTTGGTGTGACGAATGCGATTTTGAAGGGCACTGCGGATATTAAGACCTTGCCGAATAGCATGTTCTATCAATGTGGGACGTTGAAGAATGTGGAATTGGATTTTCCAGGCTTGGAGACGATTGATATTCAACAGTTCAATGGGGCGGGGCTTGCGGCGCAATCGGTTGAGGCGAATAAGGTGATACCGAAGGGTGTGAAGTGGATTCATGGTGGGTATCATGCGTGGAATTTTTTGAAGGGGACGCTTGAATTGACGAATTTTTGCGGGTTTGTGTATAACAGGACGGGGGGCACGGCGGGGTTGCAGGATTGCGGCGTGACGAATTTGGTGCTGTCGGGACCGGTGGAGGAATTGCCGTCTGGATGTTTGAGCAAGGCGAAGATTGAGACGCTGACGCTGAATTGTCCGAATTTGACGAATGTGGTGACGAGTGCGTTTAATGGGAATTTGAAGGAGATTACGTTTATGGGTGCGCCGCTTGGGACGGAGGTGATTGATGGGATTGTGGCGAATGTGGGGGCTGTGGCGGAGACGGTGGACAAGACGAAGCCGCTGAAGTTTTTTGTGAAGAGGAGTTTGGGATGGGATGCGGCGGCGTATTGTTCGGCGGTGACGGGGGAGTATGAGGCTGAATGGCGGAAGGCGTTGAGCGAGAAGTCGCGTTGTTTTGGTGTGTATCGAGAGGGGTTGAGGAAGGCGTGGTTGATTGATTTGGGTGCGAAGGGATTGTGCATTCGGATACAGTGATGGGGGGCATGACAATGAAGAAGATAGTTTTTAGCGTTGGGCTTTGCGCGGCAGTTTTGAATGGGGCGATTGCCGCGGGGGAGCGTCAGATTGGGCGTAATTTATTTGTGACGGACCAGTGTATTGAGAAGATTGAAGGGGACGTTCGGCGGGTGTGGAAGGAGCCTGTGAAGGATGGGGTCGTTATTAGAAATGCGCGGTTGAATGCGGGAGGCGTGTGGTATGAGAGCGCGGCAGATTTGTATCGGATGTGGTATGAGCAGGATGGGGAATTGAAGGTTTCTTTTTCTAGGGATGGGAAGGGTTGGAGCGAGGGCGCGCATGCGTTTGGGAGCGCGGCAGATGGGGAGAAGGTTGGGGTGTGTTCGGTTGTGCGAGATGTGCATGCGAAGAATCGGAACGAGAGATACTGTTTGATTAATCATCGTCCGTTCACTGATCCGATTTTGCCGTCGAATGATTATGTGCGGGCGCAATCGTATTTGGCGGATGGTGTGATGGCGATGGGGGAAGATGGGGTGAATTGGACGTGGAAGAAGATGCTGAGTCCGTGCGAGGAGGATGTGTCGTTTTTTTATGATGTGAGGAATGAGGAATGGAATGTGGTGTTGCCGCCGCTTACGTTTAATCGGACGGGTGCGAGTGCGGCGTTTGACAGGTTTCGCGTGGGTGGGCCGATTTTTCGGTTGATGGGGGATTGGACGCGTAGTGAGAAGAGTTCGTCGGCGTTTCGAGCGGGGCCGTGGTTGAAGGCGGATACGAAAGATGAGGGGCGGTTGAAACATTTCAATGCGGTTTCGTATGAGCGGGCGTTGGTGCATTTTTATGGGTTTGGGGATTGTGTGAAGTTGGGATTTTCGCAGGATGGGCGGACGGTGGAACGGAAGAATTACGCGGCATTTTTGGGGTGTGAGACGAATGGATGGGACGCGGCAGATTTGCAGATTGTGGGGAATGGATTTGTTGTGGATGGGGATGAATTGAAGTTTTATTATTCTGCGAAGGGGACGGATGGGACGTATGCGATTGGGCGTGCGAAGATGCGGCGGGATGGATTTGCCGCGTTGGAGGGGACGGGTGTTGTGACGCTGAAGGATGTGAATGTGGAGAGGGGGTATGTGTATTTGAATGTGGATGCGCGTGCGGGGGCGGTGAGCGTGGAGGCCGTGGATAGGCAGGGGAAGGTCGTCAAGGGTTATGAGGCGGAGAATTCGCGGGTTGAGAAGGTGAATTCGACGTGCTTGCGGGTGGTGTGGAAGGAGAAGGCGAAATTGCCGGACCCGTGGTGGGAGCGTAGGATTCGTGTGAGGCTTGAGAATGCGGCGTTGTATGCGGTGTGGATGTCGGATGAGAGTGGGGTTTCGGATGGTGCGCTTGCGGGTGGTGGGCGGCCGTATTGGGATTTGGTGGATCGGCCTCGGAAGAGGGCGGTTGGGGCGATGAAAATTGCCGCGGTGGATGAGGGGCATGCGAATGGGACGCGGAAGCATTCGGGGATTCCGTCGATGGCGGTGGTGAAGGGAGGGCGTTGGTTTGCGACGTGGTATGCGAGCCCGACGGAGCAAGAGGACCACAACAATTATTGCATTTTGTCGAGTTCGGAGGATGGTGGGAAGACGTGGAAGGAGATGTGGATTGCGGACCCGGATGGGAGTGGGGCGCGGCGGGCGTTTGACCCGAATGTGTGGGCGACGCCGGATGGGCGTGTGATGTGGACGTGGACGGAGCGGATTGGGCATTGGGGGTCGCGGACGGAGAATGACCAGATTTGGATGGTGATGCTCGATGGGAAGACGGGGGCGTTGTTGACGGAGCCGCGCGTTATTGCGGAGGGGATTATGATGAACAAGCCGATTGTGCTGAAGGATGGGACGTGGCTTTTGCCGTGTGCGGTGTGGTGGGATAAATTTTCGGCGTGTTTTTATGCGTCGAAGGATGGTGGGAAGACGTTTGAGCGGCGCGGCGGAATTCATGTTCGGGCGCGGGAACGGTTCTTTGATGAGCATATGGTGGTGGAGAAGGCGAATGGGGATTTGCGGTGTTATGTGAGGTCGCATTATGGGCCAGGGAATGATTTATTGGTGAGCGAATCGAAGGATGGTGGATGGACGTGGAGCGCGGCAGAATATGACCCGGTCGTCAATATCAATTCGCGGACGTTTGTGATGAGGCTTGCGAATGGGGATTGGCTGATGGTGAAGCATGGTGGGATTGGGAAGTATTTGTGGCGGACGGATTTGGTGGCGTTTATTTCGAAGGATGAAGGGCAGACGTGGCAAGGCGGGTTGTTGTTGGATGGGCGCGTGGATGTGGCGTATCCGGATGGGCAACAGTTGGAAGATGGTTCGATTGTGATTGTGAATGATTTCAATCGGACGGGGCGGCGGGAGATTTCGTATGCGCGCTTTACGGAGGAGGATGTGTTGCGAGGGGCGGGGGACGTGCCGCGGGTTGTGATTAGTTGTAAGGGCGAGTAGGCGCGCGGCGGGCGCGAGGGGGTCTGTTATAACGGGGCTCGCGCCCCGGGCCCGCTTTGTAGCGGCCTGACGGAGCAGGCCGCGGCAAGACGCGGGACAGCTGGTGGTGGTGGATTTTGGGGGGTTGATTGTTGCGGCAGAATATGGTATAATATGTGTCATGAAGGTCTATAATAGTTTGACGCGGCGGAATGAAGAACTGGTGCCGCTGGAGAAGAACGAGATTCGGCTGTATACGTGCGGTCCGACAGTGTATAATTATGCGCACATTGGGAACTTTCGGGCGTATACGTTTGAGGATATTTTGCGTCGTGTGATTCAATTTAACGGGATGAAGATTCGGCAGGTGATGAACTTGACGGATGTGGACGACAAGACGATACGTGGGGCGAATGCGGCGGGGGTGAAGCTGACGGATTATACGAAGACGTACAAGGATGCGTTTTTTGCGGATTTGAAGAAGTTGAATGTGCAGCCGGCGGAGGTGTATCCCGCGGCGACGGACCATATTCCGGAGATGATTGCGTTGGTGCAGAAGTTAATGGAGAAGGGTGTTGCGTATCAGAGTGAGGATGGGTCGGTTTATTTCAATGTGAGGAAGTTTCCTGGATACGGGAAGTTGGCGCATATTGATTTTGACAATCAGCGGACGGGTGCGCGGTGTGCGGCGGATGAGTATGACAAGGAGAATGTTGGGGATTTTGCGTTGTGGAAAGCGTGGGAGGAGTCGGATGGGCCGGTTGGATGGGAATCGCCGTGGGGGCGTGGTCGGCCAGGTTGGCACATTGAGTGTTCTGCGATGTCGATGAAGTATTTGGGTGAGACGTTTGATTTGCATACGGGTGGGATTGATAATTTGTTTCCGCATCATGAGAATGAGATTGCGCAGGCGGAGGCGGCGACGGGGAAAGAGTTTGTGAAGACGTGGATGCATTGTGCGCATTTGCGTGTGAATGGCGAGAAGATGTCGAAGAGCGCGGGGAACTTTTTCACGTTGAGGGATTTGATTGAGAAGGGGTACACGGGGCGCGAGATTCGGTATGTGTTGATTAATGCGCATTATCGGCAAGGTTTGAATTTTGCGTTTTCGGCGTTGGAGGATGCGCGGAAGGCGCTGGCGCGGATTGATGCGTGTGTGGAGACGGCGACGGAGGGCGAGGTGCCGGAGTGGGCGCAGAAGCATGTGGATGATTTCACGGCGGCGGTGAATGATGATTTGAATACACCGAAGGCGTTCGCGGCACTTTTTGAATTGGTGCGTGAGACGAATGCGCATGGTGGCGGGAGCGTGTTGGGGGCGTTTCGGCGGATGGATGAGGTGCTAGGGGTTATCTTTTTTGGGAAGGCGGAGAAGGCTGAGGTGCCGGCGGAGATACAGGCGATGTTGGAGCAAAGGGCCGCGGCGCGGAAGGAAAAGAATTGGGCGGAGAGCGATCGGTTGCGGGATGAAATTGCCGCGGCGGGTTGGATTGTGAAGGATTCGAAGGAGGGTCAGACATGC
The DNA here is from genome assembly GCA_963645785.1 of bacterium. GTDB lineage: Bacteria > Verrucomicrobiota > Kiritimatiellia > RFP12 > UBA1067 > UBA1067. The sequence continues at coordinate 2,865 of CAVIVB010000052.1, read as the reverse complement.
ACCAAGAAGTAAAAAGTGCCGCGGAGTTTGAGGCGGCGATTCGCGAGGGGGATGTGCTGGTGGATTTTTGGGCGACGTGGTGTGGTCCGTGCCAGATGATGGGGCAGACGATCGCGGCGGAAATTGAGCCGGCGATGCCGGGGTTGAAGGTCGTGAAGGTGAATGTGGATGAGGCGCCGGAGCTGGCGGTCAAGTTTGGTGTGATGTCGATACCGGCGATGTTTTGTTATAAGGGCGGTCGGCAGGTGGCGTCGTTTGTTGGGGTGACGAGCGCGGCAGAAATTTTAGGAGCTTACAAATAAAAGGTAAAAAGTTAAAGTAAAAGAAGGAGACGAGACAATGAACAAGTATATGGATCAATTCATGGCGGCCTTTCCGTATGAGGGGCTGACGTATGACGATGTTACGTTGGTGACGCAGTATGCGGATTTTCTGCCGGACGATACGTCGCTTGAGACGAAGTTGACGTCGCGGACGAAGATGAAGGTGCCGTTTATGTCGGCGGCGATGGACACGGTGACGGAGGCGCCGATGGCGATTGCGATGGCGTTGGCGGGTGGCATTGGGTGCATTCACAAGAATTTGGAAGAGGATGAGCAGGCGGCGCAAGTGGCGCGGGTGAAGAACCATTTGAATGGTTTGATTGCAAGTCCGGTGTGTTTCCATGCGAATGATGATATTAGCTTTTTGCGGAGCGAGAAGAAGCGCATGGGATTGAAGTTCAATGGGTTCCCGGTGCTGGATGCTGACGACAAGTTGGTGGGTATGATTACGTCGTCGGATATGCGATTTGCGCCGATGAATGCGATGGTGTTGAAGGACGTGATGCAGCCGTGCCCGATTACGGGGGATAAGAATACGTCGTTGAAGAAGGCGTATGATTTGATGCGGAAGGCGAAGATTGGTAAGTTGCCGCTTGTGGATAAGAACGGGAAGGTGATTGGGCTTTATTCGTTCACGGATGTGGCGCGTATTATTGAGAATTCGAACGCGGGATATAACTGCGATGAGAAGTTCCGGTTGCGCGTGTCGGCATCGGTGTCGGGGGGTAAGGGTGATTTGTCGCGGATGGAGAAGTTGGCCGCGGCGGGCGTGGATGTCGTGGTGGTGGATTCGGCGCATGGCCACACGAAGGGGATTATGGAGATGACGAAGTACATCGTCAAGCATTATCCGAAGGTGGATGTGATTGCTGGGAACATTGCGACGGGCGAGGCGGCGGTGGCGCTGGCGAAGTGCGGTGCGCATGCGGTGAAGGTTGGCATTGGGCCGGGTTCGATTTGCACGACGCGTGTGGTGTGCGGCGTGGGGATTCCGCAGTTGACGGCGGTGTACAACGCGGCGAAGGCGTTGCGCGGGACGGATGTTGCGGTGATTGCCGATGGCGGCATTAAGCTTTCGGGCGATGTGCCCAAGGCGCTTGCGGCGGGTGCGGATTCGGTGATGTTGGGGAGTGTTTTGGCGGGCACGGAGGAGAGTCCGGGCGAGAAGATTTATTCGAATGGGCGGCAGTATGTTGTGTATCGCGGGATGGGTTCGATGGCGGCGCTCAAGAATGGTAAGGGATCGCGTGCGCGGTACTTCCAGGATAATGAGGCGGAGGATGAATTGGTGCCGCAGGGCATTGAGGGTATGGTGCCGTACTCGGGGCATGTGAAGTCGATTATGACGCAGTTCTGTGGTGGGCTTCGTGCGTCGCTTGGGTATTGCGGTGCGAAGACGATTGCGGAGTTGCAGAAGAAGGGTAAGTTCTATCGCGTGACGACGGCGGGCTTGCGTGAGGCGCGGCCGCACGACATCACCATTACAAAGGAAGCACCGAACTATCGGACCTAAGTGAAAACGAAAACGGGAAAGTCGTTCCAAGACTACGGGCGCGAGTGGTTGGATACGTTGGTCGTCGCGATTTCTGTCGCGATGGCCTTTCGTGCCTATTTCTTTGAGCCGTTCAACATTCCGACGGGGTCGATGCAGACGACGTTGTGGGGCTATCACACGCAAGTGGGCACGGAGAAGGGGACGTGGGACGCGTTTCCGCTTTCGATTGGGAAGTGGCTGTGGACGGGCGAGCGCGTGGTGGATTACAAGGCGCCGGCTTCGGGCATGGTGCGAATTGCGCCGCGGAATGATGGGTTTGCGAATGTGGCGGTGGGGCTTTCCACGCAAGTTTTCAAATTGCCGACGGATGCGTGCGCGGCGTTGCAAGGCAAGTATGTACGCGCGGGCGAGACGTTGTGGAAGGGCACGATTACGACGGGCGACTTTATTTTTGTCAATCGTTGGATTTGGAATTTCCGCCGCCCGCGTGTGGATGATGTCATGATTTTTTCGACGACGGGGATTGAGGGGTTGCAACAGGGCACGCACTACATCAAGCGTATGAAGGCGACGCCGGGCATGACGTACAAATTGGAACATCCGATTGAAGGGCGTCCAACCGTCGTCACGATGGGCGAAGATGAATACTTTGCTTGCGGAGATAATTTCAACAACAGTTTCGACAGCCGCTATTGGGGTGTCGTCCCAGGCCGTAATTTGCGCGGCCTAGGCAGTATCGTTTTTTGGCCATTCAATGGATGGAGGATCATCAAATGAGCGAACAACTAATCCAAACCCCGGGCGTCTTTGGCGAAACGGGTAACTTCCTTCTTGAGCGCGAGCTCGGTTGTGGCGGTATGGGTGGCGTCTATATGGGACGCGACAAAATGCTAGACCGCCCCGTCGCCGTCTAGGTGATGCTCAAGGAACTTGGTTCCGACCCTGAATTTGTGGAGCGCTTCAAGCGCGAGGCCCAGGCCGCCGCGCGATTGATTCATCCCAACATCGCGCAGATTTATTCGTACGGTATTTCGAATGGTATGCCGT
>CAVIVB010000051.1:0-8489 GCA_963645785.1 bacterium | reverse complement strand
GATTAGGGGGGTCGAGGGGGGATAAGGGTCCCTCGGACCCTTAGTCCCACCCTCGGGGCGTCCTCCCCAATCGTGTTTTACGGAACTGGGAATGCCGCGACGAGTTCCTTGGCTTCGCGCTTCACACGCTCCTGCACGCTCGTATCGGCGATGTTATCAAGAACGTCCGCAATCCAGGTTCCAATCTTGATCATCTCGCCTTCCTTCATTCCGCGCGTCGTCACCGAAGCCGTCCCCACGCGAATCCCCGACGTCCTAAACGGCGACTCCGTATCATACGGAATCGTGTTCTTATTGACAACGATGCCCGCCGCGTCCAAAGCCGCCGCCGCATCCTTGCCCGTCATCCCACGCGCCTTCACGTCCACGAGGAACAAATGGTTATCCGTCCCGCCCGACACAATCCGATATCCGCGGTCCGCAATCGTCTTGCACAGCACCTTGCAATTCTTCACGAGCTGCTCCGCATACGCCTTGAACTCAGGCTGCATCGCCTCCTTGAAACACACCGCCTTCGCGGCAATAATATTCTCAAGCGGCCCGCCCTGCATCCCCGGAAACACCGCCGAATCAAGCGCCTTCGCGTACTTCTCCTTGCACAAAATCAAACCGCCGCGCGGCCCACGCAACGTCTTGTGCGTTGTCGTTGTCACAAAGTCCGCATACGGCACCGGGCTCTCATGCTGACCACCCGCGACCAATCCCGCGATGTGCGCCATATCGACCATCATAATGCACCCGACCTTGTCGCAAATCTCACGAACGCGCTTGAAGTCAATCTTCCGCGGATACGCCGATGCGCCCGTCAGCAAAATCTTCGGCTTCACTTCCATCGCCTGCTTCTCAAGCGCATCATAATCCAGCATCTCCGTCTCATGATTCACCGTGTACGGCACAATGTTGTAAAGCTTGCCCGAGAAATTCACCGGCGAGCCATGCGACAAATGTCCGCCCTGATCGAGCGACATCGACATAATCGTATCGCCTGGCTTGATCGTCGCAAAGTAGACGGCCATATTCGCCGCGCTCCCGCAATGCGGCTGCACATTCGCATGCTCCGCACCAAACAATTCACACGCCCTCTTGCGCGCCAATTCCTCCGCCGCGTCCACCGGCAAACAGCCCGAATACCAACGCTTCCCCGGATACCCTTCCGCATACTTGTTCATCAACACCGATCCCGCCGCCTCACGGCACGCACGGCTCGACGTATTCTCCGACGCAATCAAATTGATTTCCGTATCTTCCTGCTCCGTCTGCGCACGAATCGCCGCGAACACTTCCGGATCATCCTTCATCAGCCCCGACGCATCCGAAAGCCGCATCGCCCGCTCCAACTTCCAACGCCGCCGCGCATGCCGCGCGTCCTCATCTACCGGCGTCTCAAAGAATGTCTTTGCAATTTCCGCGGCATATTCCGGCGAGACCACATCCGCACCCAAACAAAGGACGTTCGCCCCATTGTGCTGACGCGCCTTCACCGCCGCATCCGTCGTCGCACAAAGCGCCGCCCGCACATTCTGGAAACGATTCGCACACATCGACATCCCAATCCCAGACCGACAAATCAAAATCCCAAAATCTGCCGCGCCCGAACTCACCTCGCACGCCACCGCCGCGGCATAATCTGGATAATCACAGCTCGCTGCCGTCGCCGGACCCATGTCCTTCACTTCGGCCTCGCCGCTTAAAACCTTCACAAGTGCGGCCTTGAGTTCAACGCCGCCATGGTCTGATGCAATTGCAATTGTCATAACTGTATGCTCCTATTCTTTGAACGCCGCATATTATACCATATTTCTGCCCAAATTACCACCCCTAATCACAAAAAATCTACCACGATAAGCACTCTTTCAAATACCCTATCCCGAGCCCATTTCAAATCCCAGTGTAATTGCCCCCCAATTCCAGCGTAATTGCCCCCCAATTCCAGCGTAATTGCCCTCCAATCTCACTGGAAATTTTTACCTTCTTATTCTCCATGCCTGCTCAACACGATCAAACACCACCAAAATAAGCCAAACCGCGGCACTTCTGCCGCGGCTTGCTACCTTCTTCAACTGAATGAAGAATCCCGAATTAGAGCTCCTTAATCTTGATGTTGCGATAGGAGACGGTCGAATCGGTGTGGTCCTGGAGGAGGATGCGGCCCGTCTTGGTGAGGCCCCACTTGCCATTCTTGTTGAAGTACGCGCCCTTGTCGTTATACTTCGACGTGGCAAAACCCGCCATGTATTCCTTTCCGCCGCGCTCGTATTCAAGGACCTTGACGCCGTTGAGCCAATGTTCGACATGCGTCCCCTTCGAGACGATCATGGCCGTATTCCATTCGCCGACTGGGTTCAAGTACTGGTCCGCATTCGCCGGCAAGATATCATAAAGTGCCGCGACACGGCGGTTGCCATTGATACCCTTGGTCCAGTCCGCATGGCCCTTATCAAGAATCTGGTATTCAATCGTCGTTCCATTGTTGAGTGTTTCATCAAGGAAGAGCTTGATGCCCGAATTGCCCGCTGGGGTCAAACGGAAGTCGACCTTCAAGATGACGTCCGTGAACTTGCGCGTCGTGACAATATCGCCGCCAGCCTGTTCCCAAACTTCCTTCGTCGGCGCACGCGTCCAAGGCTTCGCTTCCGTGCCCTTCACCGGATAGACCGTGAGGACGCCGTTATCGATGACCCAGCTCGACTTCGGGAAAGCCTTGCAACCATCCTTGACGCCAACCCAGCCGTCCGACGTCTTGCCGTCCCAAAGGAGTTCCCAGCCGTCCGCCTTTTCGGCTTCGGTCAAGGTGTTGGGCGCAACCGTCGTGCAACCTGTAAGTGCCGCGAGCGCGGCAATTCCTGCGAGTGTAGAGAATTTCATTTTGATATATTCCTTTTGTAAGAGGTAGATTAGACCTTGTAGTACTGGAGCCAATCCTTGCGAACGGCCGGACCATCGAGGAGCGCGTTTGCAACCGCGGCATCGGTGCCCGTGAAGCGCTTCGTCTTGCGATCGAAGGTGAGGTTCTTCGCCTGCATCTTCTGGGCAATGCAACCAAGCGTCATCACTTGCGAAAGAACGCCCGCCACCGCAAACGGCGACGTCGCAGCACATTCGCCGCGGACCGCCTTGAGGAAGTTTTCGGCGTGAATCTGCGTGTCGGCGCCTTCGCCCACAGACTGCGCATAGGACGGAATCTTGCGGCTGCCGTTGCAGACGACGAGTTCCGAACCGTGGGACGTACCCTGATAGACCGTGCCATCGGAAAGATAAATTTCGCGGCCCGGATTGAGGGACGTCTTCTTCGCATCGACGACGCCACCAATGAAGGGCGTGTCGCTCTTGATGTCGAAGCGGAAGCCTTTCGGGAGCTCCGGCAAATTGCCGATGCCTTCCCACCACTGCAATTCGCACGCAGGAAGTTTCGCCGAACGCGCCGGGAACTTGAAGGAAATCGCCGACGACATTGGGAAGACGACCGGCGTCCAGCCCGACACATTGATGAGGCCAATCGATTCAGGCAGACCGAGCTGGAGGAATTCGTGGGCCGTATCAAATGTGTGTGCGCCCCAATCGCCCAACGCGCCATTGCCGTATTCATAGAAGCAACGCCAATCGCCGTGGATGTAGTTGATGTTGTACGGGCGGTCCGGACGCTGCGCAAGCCAGGCATCCCAGTTGAGGTAATCAGGTGCTGCTTCGCCCTTCGGGAACATTTCCTTGACCGAGCCATTCCACTTGTGCCAGCGCCGCCCGTTGTTCATATGCGCGACAACTTTCGTCGCACCATCAAACAAGCCCTTCGCGGCCATTTCCTTGGCCTGGTAGTAGTTCGCAAGCGAGTGGCCCTGGTTGCCCATCTGCGTGACGAGCTTCGGATTTGCCGCGGCCATATCCATCATCACTTGGATGTCGCGGAAGCTGTTGCCCATCGGCTTTTCCGTGTAGACGCTCTTGCCCAATTGCATCGCGGCCATGCAGCCAACGAAGTGCGAGTGGTCCGGCGTCGCGACAAGAACGGCATCAATCTGATTGCCCATCTTGTCGAACATCTTGCGGAAGTCATCAAAGCACGGCACATTCGGGAAGTCCTTGCGAATGCCCGCCGTCCAGTCGCCCTTAATCTCCGTATCCGCAAACGCGACGAAGTTGACGAGACCCGTATCATTGAAGGCGTAGACGTCATCCCCGCCACGCGCACCAATACCAATGACGGCGACATTCACCTTTTCATTCGCGCGGAAACCAAAGTTCGCACAGCCCGAAATAAACGGCGCGGCGAATGCGCTTGAGGATAATATAAACTCACGACGATTCAACATGTTTGTAGTTCCTTTTTATTTGTAGTTAATTTGAATGAGAAATGTTTTAGATTTTGTAGTAGCTCTCCCAGCCCTTGCGCGGCGCCGGACCATCGAGAAGCGCGTTTGCCAACTTGAGCGCATCCGCCCGCGGCGCATCTGCCGCGGTAAAGCGTTTCGTCTTCGCATCAAACTTGAGCTCCTTCGCCTGCAGACGTTGGGCAACACACCCAATCGTCATCATCTGCGAAAGAACGCCCGCCGATGCAAACGGCGAGTGCGCCTCAGAATTGCCGCGGATCGCTTCCAAGAAGTTTTTCGCATGCGGCATCGCACCCGACCCAGTCGAATGCTCCGCGGCAAAACTCGGTAGTTTGCGCCCATCACATGCAACAAGTTCCGACCCGTGCGACATACCCTGATAGACCGTGCCATCAGCAAGATAAATTTCACGCCCCGGCTTCAAGTCCTTCGTCTTCGGCGCATCCACATCACCAATCGGCGGCGTATCGCTCTTCAAATCCCAACGGAAGCCCTTCGGCAATTCAGGGAAGTTTTCTCTTCCTTCCCACCATTGCAATTCACACGCCGGCAAATCTTTGCCGCGCGCCGGGAATTTGAACTTGACCGTGCTCGACATCGGGAACACGACTGGCGACCAACCCGTCTGATTCACCGCGCTCACCGATTCCGGAAGCCCCAATCCAATCACATCATAAATCGTGTCAAAAATGTGCGCACCCCAATCGCCCAAGACGCCGTTGCCATACTCATAAAAACAACGCCAATCGCCATGAATGTAGTTCGGATTGTACGCCCGATACGGCCGCTGCGAAAGCCACGTATCCCACGCAAGGTCCGCTGGAATCGCATCCTTCGCCGGGAACATCTCCGTCACCTTCCCGTTCCACTTATACCAGCGGCGATCGTAATTCATGTGCGCGACAATTTTCGTCGTACCCTTGAACATCCCCGCCTCGGCCATCGCCTTCGCCTGATAGTAGTTCGCCAAGGAATGCCCCTGGTTGCCCATCTGCGTGACAAGCCCCGGATGCGCCGCGGCCATATCCATCATCAGCTGAATCTCGCGGAACGTATTGCCCATCGGCTTTTCCGTGTACACATGCTTGCCAAGCCCCAGCGCCGTCATGCACGTCACAAAGTGCGAATGGTCCGGCGTCGCAATCAACACCGCATCAATCTCCTTCGCGTGCTTCTCAAACATCTTACGGAAGTCCTGATACCGCGGCACTTTTGGATAATTCTTCCGCGTCCGCGCCGTGCATTCCGCCTCACATTCCGTATCCGCAAACGCCACGAGATTGACAAGCCCCGTCGCGACAAAATCATCAATGTCATCCGCACCGCGGCACCCAATGCCAATCACGGCCACATTCACCTTCTCGTTCGCGCGAAACCCAAGCCCCGCACAGCCCGAAATGAATGGCGCCACAAACGCACCCGACCCCACCAAAAACTCTCGCCTATTCAACATCACCCTTCTCCTTACCGCTTCTCATCCGCCTTCTTGAGCGTATCAATAACGCCGCGATAATACCCCATCGATTCCGCAAGCGGCACCAAGTTCTCATTGAAGTCCTTCTCATATTCAATGTGGCAAATCCCAGCGTACCCAATATCCTCCAGCGCCTTCAAAATTCCAGGAATATCCAACTCACCGCGCGGACCCGGCATCGCAAAATTTTCCACCGGATCAATCTTGATATTCTTCAAATGCACATCATAAATCCGCGCCGCATATTTACGAATCGCCTGGACAGGATCATTCCCCGCGCGCCGCTGATGCCCCACATCAAAACAAAATCCAATCCGCGCATCACGATCCTTAATCCTCGCCCACACTGCTTCCGCCGTCGGATACAAATATGGAATGTCCGGCCCATGATTGTGAATCCCCGCACAAATCCCAAACTCCTTCACAAGCTTCTCCAAGACGTCAATCATCTTGTCGCTTTCCACCTTCACTTCCTTGCCATCAATCACCTTCAATTCATACGGCACAACCGACACATACTTCAAACCGTAATTCTTCGCGAACGTAAAAAACTGCCGCGCTTCCGCTTCCGTCGAATAATACAGCGGCCCCGCCGTCCTCACTTCAATCCCAAACTTCGCCAGCTTCGCCTTATACGCGGCAATTTCTTCCGCGCTCGCCGTCTGCGGAATCGACCCCTCAATCAAACTCATATAATGGCAATCAATCTTCTGCAAAATATCGAGCGCCTTATCAAACGGCGTCTGCCACATCGTATAGCGCGCCACGCCCAATTTATACTTCACCACCGCTCCACACGGCATCGCGCAAAGCGCCGCCATCACCACCATCGAAATAATTTTCGCCTTCATTTTTTCGCCTTTCTTTTTCGTATTTTATTTTACCTTTCAATCGCAAGACGCGCCTCGGCAAGGTCCTTGAATTCCCCCGCCGTCACCATCTGCACAATCAAATTACCAATCGCAGTCCCTTCCATCGGACCCGCAATAATCTCAAGCCCCGTCTCCTCCGCCGTCAACAAATTCAAATACCCATCGCGACTTCCGCCGCCCACCACATTCAGCGTCGTATACGTCTTACCCGTAATCGCCGCAAGCGTATCAGCCTCCCGCGCATAACACTTCGCCAACGAACGATACACACATTGAATCAATTCGCCCACCGTCGTCGGCGCGGCAAATCCCGCCTCCTCACACGCCTCACAAACCGCCGCAATCATCGACTCCGGCGCAAAGAACCGCTTCTCCGCCGCATCCACAAAACCCGCATAATCATGCGCCGTCCGCGCCGCCATCTCCAAATCCGCAAACGAATATTTCTTCCCCTTCTCCCAATCGCGAATCCCCTTCAGCGCCTTCGCCGTCTCAACGCCATCCTTCCCTTCCACATACTTCACACCATTCAACTCACGCCGAATCGACTGAATCATCCAAAGCCCCATGATGTTCTTCAAAAACCTAAACCGCTTCCACGCCCCGCCTTCATTCGAAAAATTCGCCTCCCGCGCCTCCTCCGAAACAATCGCCGCCGAATTCTCAACCCCAATAATCGACCACGTCCCGCTCGACAAATAAATCGCTCGCTCATCCTTCGCAGGCACCGCCAAATACGCGCTCCCCGTATCGTGACACGCCGGCAACACCACCTTCGCATCAAATCCAACAACCGCACTCACTGCCGACGTAAATCCACCCAACACCGCACCCGGCATCGTCAGCGGATGAAAAATCTTCTCCGGCAAACCAAGCTTGCGAATAATCTCCTTATCCCAATCAAACGTCTGCGCATTCACAAGCGAACTTGTCGACGCATCCGTATACTCATTCGCCATCTTCCCCGTCAACACAAAATTCAAATAGTCCGGAATCATCAACAACCGCGCCGCCTTCTCCAATTGCTCCGGATGCTCCTTCTTCAACGCCGCCAATTGATAAATCGTGTTGTATTGAACCTTCTGAATCCCGCACCGACCATACAAATCCGCAAACGGAATGACCTTATCAACCTCTTCCATCATCCCATCCGTCCGCGCATCGCGATACGCCACCGCATCCCCAACCGGCAAACCATCCTCATCCACCAAAACAAAATCGACTCCCCACGTGTCAATCCCCACATAGTCTGGAGCCTTCCCAGCATCCTTCGCCGCCTTCAAACCCGCCAGCACATTCCGCGCCAGCGACTGAATATCCCAACAATCGTGACCATTCTTCACGACCTGCGAATTGTCAAAACGATACACTTCCTCGAGCTTGATCTTGCCATCTTGAACCGTGCCCAAGATGTGCCGACCCGAACTCGCGCCAATATCAATTGCCATAAACGTTGCCATATTCTTTAGTTCCTTTTTATTGATCGATTCTACTTCTTCGAAACTTGATTTGTATTATACCATATTTGAGACCAAATTGGTAGCACAAATTTTATTCCTTCTTTCTCCACCTCGCCAACCTAAACAAAATCAACCGCGCCCACCCCTTCAAAAGGGTCGCTGTCCCCAGCTAAAAAGGTCCAATTCAGGCCTTTCTTTGGTACGCTTTGCCTACGATCGAGATAAAGTACCGCGGTACTTTAACAAAACCACCACGGTACTTTAATAAAACTACCGCGGTACTTTTTGCAAACCACCGCGGTACTTTCCCTTACGCCAGCCTAGATCGTACCATCAAAACCCCATCTCCCACCCA
>CAVIVB010000050.1:0-8602 GCA_963645785.1 bacterium | reverse complement strand
GCCCCTTCCCCGACCCAAAGAAACCCCCTCCCGCGACCATTTTCCGCCCAAAACTGCCGCGGAAAGACGGTCTCCCAAACGAAAAGAAAAACAAAACCGCGGCACTTCTGCCGCGGTTCGTTTCGGTTGAGACCTTTCGCTTTTAGCGGAGAAGATCGTCATCACCACCCATCGTCTCGTCCGAATTCAACAGATCTGGGCTATCCGCCGAGATGTCTCCATTCTCTGGTAGGAGAATCGGCGACTGGAGATCGAGTTCATCATCCTCGTCATCTTCCTCTTCACCCGGGATGCCCGAGGTCGGAATACCGTAAAGTTCCTCATGACGCTTACGCTGCTCGTCGCGGAGCTTTTCCATTTCCTCGTCGGAGATGGCCTCGCACTGCGGCACGAGCTTGAGGTAGCGGTGAAGCGGGAAGCCGGTACCACCTGGAATGAGGTGGCCCAAAATGACGTTCTCCTTGAAGCCACGCAATTCGTCGACGCGGCCCATTGTCGCGGCCTCGGTCAACACGCGCGTCGTATCCTGGAAGGATGCCGCGGAGATGAAGGAGTCCGTTTCGAGCGCGGCCTTTGTGATGCCGAGCAAGGCGGGCTGAGCTTCCGCCGGACGGCGGCCTTCGTTCATCATCTCTTCGTTGACACGCAAGAAGGTTTGACGCGTGACCTGTTCGCCCCACAGGAAGTCCGTATCGCCCGGGTTCGTGATGCGCACCTTGCGGAGCATCTGGCGGACGATGATTTCAATGTGCTTATCGTTGATTTCCACGCCCTGCAGACGGTAGACTTGCTGCACTTCGTTGACGAGGTACTTTTCAAGTTCCTGCGGACCGGAGACTTCGAGAATTTCCTGCGGAATGACCGGACCTTCCGTGAGCTGCTGGCCTTTCTTGACCTTGTCGCCCTTGAAGACGACGATCTGCTTGCCCATCGGAATGAGGTGCTCTTCCACGAGGCCTGTGATATCATCGACGACCTTGACGCAACGCTTGCCGCGGACATTTTCGCCAAACTCAATCTTACCTTCGATCTTGGCAATTTCTGCCGCGTCCTTCGGCTGACGAGCTTCGAAGAGTTCCGCGACGCGCGGCAAACCACCCGTAATATCACGCGTCTTTGCAGCTTCACGCGGCGTCTTTGCCAAGAGCATGCCCGGCGTCGCCTTCATGCCATCACGCACCATGACGATTGCGCCCGTCGGAATGTCGTGCGAATCGAGCATGATCGGATCAGGCGTGTTCTTTGACGTGTCGCGAATTTCAATGCGCGGATGCAAATTGGATTCACGCGTATCGAGGACGACCAAGGTCTTCGCGCCGGTCTTCGGGTCGGTTTCAGTCTTCACGCTGATATCTTCTTCGAAGTCGACGAACTGAATCGTACCAGCCGCTTCGGAAAGAACAGGCACCGAGTGCGGATCCCACGTTGCAACCTTCTGGCCTTTCTTGACTTGCGCTTCATCTTCCACGAGAAGGACGGAGCCCATCTGCAACTGATAGGTATCGAGCTTGTTGCCATTGGCCGAGTGAATTTCAAGCGTGCCGTTCTTGTTAAGGACGACTTCCTGACCTTCGTCATTGCGCACCATACGCACGTCCACGAACTTGGCAAAACCATCATTCTTGAGGACGATCTCCGGGACCTTCGCCGTTGCGGATGCGGTACCGCCGATGTGGAACGTACGCATCGTAAGCTGGGTACCAGGTTCACCAATGGACTGCGCGGCAATAATGCCGACGGCCGTGCCGATTTCAACTTGCTTGCCGGTCGAAAGGTCGCGGCCATAGCACTTCGCGCACATGCCATGTTCCGCATCGCACGTAAGACCGGAACGAATCCAAATCTTGTCGATGCCACACTTGTTGATGCGCGCGGCAGCTTCTTCGTCAATAATCTCGTTGGCCGGAACAATCGTCTCGTTCGTCTTCGGGTCGGTAACACCATAGAGCGCCGTGCGCCCAAGGACACGATCGCCAAGCGAAACCTTGACTTCGTCGCCTTCAACAATCGCTTCAACTTCGATGCCGTTCACCGTGTTGCAGTCTTCCTGCGTAATGATAACGTCCTGCGAAACGTCGACGAGCTTACGCGTCAAATAACCGGCGTCAGCCGTCTTCAAAGCGGTATCGGCCAAGCCCTTACGCGCACCGTGCGACGAAATGAAGTATTCCAAAACCGAAAGACCTTCACGGAAGGATGCGGTAATTGGACGTTCAATAATATCGCCCGACGGGTTCGCCATCAAGCCACGCATACCTGCGAGCTGACGAATCTGAAGTTTCGAACCACGAGCCTTCGAGTCCACGAACATGTAGACTGGGTTGAGCTCGGTCGGATTCTTGCACTCCGGCGAAATGTTCTTATCAATCGTCTTATAGAGTTCATCGCCGACCTTCTCGGTTGTCGTGGACCAAATATCAACGATCTTGTTGTGACGTTCGCCGTCGGTAATGATACCTTGCTGGAACTGCTTCTGAACTTCATCTGCCGCGGTACGCGCCTTCGAAATTTCGGCATCCTTGTCGGCCGGGCGAATCATATCCTTCAAGCCCATCGACGCACCAGAAACTGTCGCGAACTTATAGCCGAGCGCCTTAAGGCTGTCAATCGCCGCAACCGTGACGTCGTGGCCCGCAACCTTGTGGCAGTCAAGAATCAAATTACCAATCGTGGACTTCGAGCACTTATCATTCCAGAAGCCCATTTCCTTCGGCCACACATTATTGAAAATGACGCGCCCCGCGGTCGTTTCAATCGTGCGCTTCGTGGCGTCACCATGCGGACGACCCGTTGTTCCAAAGTCCGGGTTGCGATAACGAATGCGCGAATGATAACTGATGCTGCCTTCAGCAATGCCAAATTCAACTTCGGCAATGTCATTGAAGAGCGGCAAATGTTCATTGTGGCAATCCGTCTTACCCGCAATCTTACCCGCGAGTTTATCCTGTTGCGAGGGAACCGTCAAGAAGTAGAGACCCAAGCAGACATCCTGCGTCGGAGTCATGACTGACTTGCCGGAAGCCGGTGAGAAGATGGACGTCGAAGCAAGCATCATCAGCTTCGATTCCATCTGCGCTTCAATCGAAAGCGGCACGTGCACAGCCATCTGGTCACCATCGAAGTCGGCGTTGAACGGCGTACACACCATCGGGTGCAAACGAATCGCCTTGCCTTCCACAAGAACCGGCTCGAACGATTGAATCGACAAACGGTGCAGCGTCGGCGCACGGTTCAAGAAGACGGTTTTATCCTTCGTCACTTCTTCGAGAATGTCCCAAACCTGTTCATCATGACGCTCAATCATCTTACGCGCCGTGCGAACCGTGTGGCAAATGCCAAGATCTTTCAAACGGCGAATAATGAACGGCTCAAACAAGCGAAGAGCCATCTCCTTCGGAATGCCGCACTGCGGAAACTTGAGTTCCGGTCCAACGACAATCACCGAACGACCCGAATAGTCCACACGCTTACCAAGCAAGTTCTGACGGAAGCGTCCCGTCTTGCCTTTCAAAATCTCGGACAGCGACTTGAGCGGACGATTGCCCGGTCCCACAACCGCGCGACCGTGACGCCCATTGTCAAACACCGCATCGACCGCCTCTTGCAACATACGCTTCTCATTGCGGATAATCACATCCGGTGTCTTAAGCGCAAGCAAATTACGCAGACGATTATTACGGTTGATGACACGGCGATAAAGGTCATTCAAATCGCTCGTCGCAAACTTACCGCCCTCCAACGGAACGAGCGGACGAAGCTCTGGCGGAATCACAGGCAATACATCGAGGACCATCCATTCTGGCTTTGACTGCGATGCGCGAAAACCTTCAACCACCTTCATGCGCTTGGCGATTTTCTTGCGGTTCTGCTTGGAGCGCGTATTCTCCATCTCTTCTTCGAGATCCGCCATCAATTCGTCAAGATTGACCTTGCGAAGAAGCTTGCGCACAGCCTCCGCGCCCATCTCCGCCTTGAAGCCATCATCGTACTTTTCTTGTGCGTCGGCGTATTCCGCGTCCGTCAAGATCTGCCCTTCCTTGAGCGGTGTATCGCCTGGCTCAACAACCATCCAGTCCTGATAATAAAGAACACGCTCAAGTTCGTTCGTCGTCTTGTCAAGCAACAACCCCATGCGCGACGGCGAGCATTTGAAGAACCAAATGTGACTCACCGGCACCGCAAGCTCAATGTGCCCCATGCGCTGACGGCGCACCGATGCGAGCGTCACCTCGACGCCGCAGCGGTCGCAAATAATGCCTTTGTTCTTTATTCGCTTGAACTTACCGCACGCACATTCCCAGTCCTTCGTCGGACCAAAAATCTTCTCGCAGAACAAACCTTCCTTCTCAGGACGGTACGTGCGATAGTTAATCGTTTCAGGATTCTTGACCTCACCGTGCGACCAACCACGGATCGTCTCCGGCGAAGCGAGCTGAACCTTGACCGCATCATAATGGGCAGACGCATTGAACGAACCACCAAAGATGTCGGACGTATTATAAGGATGCATTGATTTTCTCCTGTAAAAGTTTTTAGTTTAGAGGTTGAAGGCGCCCGCCAACAAGTCATCAGCAACTGCCGCGCCTTGGTTCGGTGCTGTCGGCGTCGACGGCTCTGTATTGTTCTTACGCCGACGTTCAACTTCACCACCCAACAACTGTGTATCCAAACACAGACCACGCAATTCGTGAATCAATACAGAGAAGGACTCCGGCATCCCCGAGTCGAGAATGTTCGTCCCCTTCACAATCGATTCGTAAATCCGCGTACGACCCTGCACGTCATCGGACTTCACCGTGAGCAACTCCTGCAACGCATAAGCAACACCATACGCCTCAAGCGCCCACACTTCCATTTCGCCCATACGCTGACCGCCGAGCTGTGCCTTACCACCAAGCGGCTGCTGCGTCACAAGCGAGTATGGCCCAACCGCACGCGCGTGAATCTTGTCCGTCACGAGGTGGTGCAACTTCAACATGTAAATCACACCCACGACAACGCGCTGCTGGAACGGTTCACCCGTCAACCCATCATACAGCACCGTCTTGCCCTCAGGACAAATCCACGCCTGCTTGCCTTCTTCCTTCTCCTGAACAGCACGCGCCTGCTTCAAGAGCGCGTCAATCTCGCTCTCCTGAACACCGTCAAACACCGGCGTCGCCGCATGGAAATTCAGCAACCGACACGCGAGCCCAAGGTACGTCTCAAACAACTGCCCCAAGTTCATACGCGACGGCACGCCAAGCGGATTCAACACAATGTCCACCGGCCGCCCATCCGGCAAGAATGGCATGTCGCAACTCGGCAAAATTCGCGAAACAACACCCTTGTTACCATGACGACCCGCCATCTTGTCACCGACAGACAAGTTCTTCTTGTCAACGAGGTACACGCGAACCTGCTTCACAACTTCGCCTTCCCCGCCAAACTCACCAAAGAGCCCGCCATCACCATTCTCCGCAGCATCTTCCACCGCGGCAAATTCCATCTCGGCCGTCTCCATAATCGCGGCAACCGTCTCATGCGCCGAGCAATCTTCCATGTCCCAATGCGCATGCGCCTTCGCGAGCGTCGCCAGCCACGACTTCTTAATTTTCTTGTTCGCCGGCACAATCACATCACCCGTTTCCGTGTCCGTGATATCAACCGGAACTTTCTCGTTCATGAACTTCGAAGAAAGCGCGCCCACAAGATCCTTCTCAATCTTGATAAGCTGATTGCGGCGCTTCTTCTCCGCGTCAGATTTCGCACGGCGTGAACGCTTGTCCTCGCCCTCTTGAATGTTCTGCGCCGTCGAAACTTGCACGCCCATCACAACGCCCGTCGTCCCCGGTGGAACAACAAGCGACGTATCACGCACATCCGCGGCCTTCTCACCAAAAATGGCCCTGAGCAAACGCTCTTCTGGCGACAATTCCGTTTCGCCCTTCGGCGTCACCTTACCCACCAAAATATCGCCCGGCCGCACTTCCGCGCCCACGCGAATAATACCATCTGGACCCAAATTCTTCAACGCATCCTCACCCACGTTCGGGATATCACGCGTAATCTCTTCAGGCCCAAGCTTCGTATCGCGCGCACCGCACTCAAACGTAATAATGTGGAGCGACGTCAGCGCATCTTCACGCACCAAACGCTCGTTCACCAAAATCGCGTCTTCGAAGTTGTACCCACGCCACGACATAAACGCCACCAGCAAGTTCTTGCCAAGCGCCAACTCGCCCTGATCCGTCGCAGGACCATCCGCCAAGCAGTCCCCAGCCTTCACTGCCTGCCCCTTCTTCACAATCGGACGCTGATTGAAACACGTGCCAGAATTGCAACGACGGAACTTCTGCAGCCTATACCGCATCACGCCCTTCTTCTCTTCCGCCGCGTAATCATATTCCGCCGCGTTCTCAGGATTCGGCTCAATCCCATCCGGCAAGTCCCCATTCTTCGTCGTCAAAATCACCTCGGCCGAAACGTACGCTACAACGCCGTCCTTAACCGCAATGACCGTCACGCGCGAATCCTTCGCACTCACCTCTTCCAATCCCGTCCCAACATACGGCCGCTCCGTCGTCATCAACGGCACGCCCTGACGCATCATGTTCGCACCCATGAGCGCACGGTTCGCATCGTCATGCTCCAAGAACGGAATCAAACCCGCCGCGATCGAAATCACCTGCATCGGCGCCACGTCCATGTACTGAACATCCGTCGCAGGCTTTTCGCAGAACTCCGTCTTGTAACGACACGTCACGCGCTTCTCCGCAAACGTACGCTTCGCCGTCAATGGCGCATTCGCCTGCGCAATCACATATTGCTCTTCAACATCCGCCGGCAAGTATTCAATCTCATCCGTCACAACACCGCCCACAACCTTGCGGTACGGCGTCTCAATGAAACCAAACCTGTTAATCTGCGCGTAAATGCCCAACGACGAAATCAAACCAATGTTCGGCCCTTCAGGCGTCTCAATCGGGCAAATACGCCCATAGTGCGACGGATGCACGTCACGCACCTCAAAGCCCGCACGCTCACGACTCAAACCACCAGGACCCAACGCCGACAAACGCCGCTTGTGCGCCAATGCCGACAACGGGTTCGTCTGGTCCATGAACTGCGACAACTGCGACCGCGCAAAAAAGTCATTCACCACCGACGAGAACGTCTTCGAATTCACCAAGCGCGACGGCGTCAGCGGCCCTTGCTGCTCCGAATTGTGAACCGTCATCCGCTCCTTGATCAAACGCTCCGTACGCGCCAAACCAATCCGGCACTGATTCTCCAACAACTCGCCCGTCGTACGAATACGCCGATTCCCCAAATGGTCAATATCGTCCACCTGTTCTTTGCCAACGTAAATCTTCAACAGCAAACGAATCGCTTCAATCACATCAATCCCAGATTCATGCAACGTCCGCAAATTCTCGTCCACCTTGCCCGTCAAACCAAGCTTCTTGTTGATCTTGTGCCGCCCCACATAACCCAAGTCATAGTGCGACAACTCAAAGAACATACGGTGAATCATCTGCTTCGAGTTCGACGCCGTCGGCGGATCGCCCGGCCTCATCCTCCGGTAAATCTCCTTCAACGCATCTTCCTCATTGTGGATGCCCATCTTCGCATCTTCACGCAACGTCTTAATCAACGTCCCGTTGTCCACCGCAACATCCACAACCTCGACATCACGAATACCCGCCGCGGCAATCTGCTCCATCATCGCCGGCGTCACAGGATCATAACGCCGCGCAATCACCGCCTGCGAATCCGTGTCCACCAAGTCGTCCTTCATCACCAACATCCGAAGGTCGCGCTCCGTGTACTTCGTCGCCGTCGGCAAACGCTTGAAATCATAGAACAATTGCATCAACTGCTCATCAAGCCCATAACCAAACGCACGCAACAACGTCGTCGCATAGAATTTCCGACGCCGCCGACGCTGGTCCATAAAGCACCACATCACGTCGTTCGTGTCGAACATCACTTCAATCCAGTTGCCGCGGTCAGGAATAATTCGCACCGACAACAACGGCTGACCATTCGCATGCACCGAACGCTCCGTCGAAATGCCAGGACTACGGTGCAACTGCGAAACAATCACGCGCTCCGCACCATTCACCACAAACGCACCATCCGGCGTCATCACAGGCATCTCGCCCAAAAAGACTTCCTCTTCCCGGACCTCTTCACCTTCAACCACCCGGAACGTCGCCCTCAACGGCCGCGAATACGTGTCGCCATCCATCAACGCCTGCAAATACGTCTTCCGCGGCGTGTCCAACCGATAGCTCACATACTCAACTTTATATCGCCCATCATAGCTCGAGACAGGAAAGACCTCCTTAAAGATCGCCTGCAAACCTTTCATCTTCCGCTTGGACGGTGCAACGTCCGCCTGAAGAAAATCCTGATAAGATTTCGTCTGAATCTCAATCAGATCCGGAAGTGGCTCGGCCATGCCATGCAGCTTGCCGAATACCCTGCGTTCTGCGCTCATACTGCTTACCTTTGCTATTTGTTTAGAAATACTACGAAATTGACTATTTTCCCTCGATGCGGCTGAAGTGTGGTAAGCAACCACTTTGTTAACTGTCCGCACTTTGGGCAGATTCCA